>NZ_JBHWZS010000029.1:0-51111 GCF_042728155.1 Streptomyces sp. NPDC060209 | reverse complement strand
GCCCTGCCGGTCCTCTGGCGCCTGCCGGAGACGGCACCGGCGCGGCCAGCATGGCCACCGCGGGCACTGGTCGCCAGGGCCTGTTCTGAGCCCGGACCGCGGGGGTGGCCGGCAGTCGCCGGCATAGCCGGCCTCTTGTCGGACACCGCTGTTACGTTGACGTGAGGATCTTGCTTCGACCTCTGGAGAGGGCGTATGTACGACGAACGGCTCGCCGAGTTCTCCCGCGAGCGGCTGGACGGCCGTCCGATACCCGACGATCTGCGCGTTCTGCTGGTGGCGCAGTGGGAAGGCCGCACCGACTTCACCCGCCTTCTCGACCTCGACTTCTTCGAGGTGGGAGAGGTCCACCCGCTCCTGGACACCAGCTATCTGAGCGACAAGGAACTCGCGGACCCGGAGCTGCAGGCCGTCAACGCCGCAGCCGCGGAAATGGCCAAGTACGTCAAGCTCGTGGCGAAGGGCGGAAAGGGGTGGATCGGCTACTGGCTGCACCCCGACGAGCCCGCGGACCGTGCCTGGCACCTCATAGAGCTGGACACCGAGTTCACCTTCTGGAGCCTGGTCGGCCTCACCCTGACCGATGGGGCCGGTGCGGAGCGGGCAAGCTACCAGGATGAGCCCGACGAACGAATCGCGTTCACACAACTGGCCGCCGAACTTGCCGGGTTCGGCCTACCGCTGAGCACCCAGGACTACGACGCGCTTGATGACACCGAGTACAGGGTGGACCCGGAGGGACTCATGGAGGAGCTGGTCGAAGCCGAGCGCGAGAAGCGCGGTCTTCGCTGAGCGGGGGACGCCGGCGCCCCGGGCAGTCGCATGCTCTTTGCGCCTTGCACCCGTGCAGGCGGAGGGCCGGTGTCCCGAGCCCGGCGGGTACCGTCAGCCGAGGGGATCGAACGGGCCCGGGGTCCCGCCCGTCCAGCGGTGCAGACGGATCTCGCCCTCCTGCTCGATGACGCCGTCCTCCTCCACGGTCCGGCCCTCCGCCACGTAGTAGCGTCCGTCGCCCAACGCGTCGAATCCGTAGCTGCCGTGGAACTCCCAGCCACGGATGCCGGTCGCGGCATCGCGCAGGCCTGCCTCGCGGAGGGTGAGGAGGTTTCCGGTCTCCGGCTTGGGCTGTCCCTCGATCTCGCCGCGTACCGGCTCGGCGGAGCCGTCGACGGTGAAGAAGGAGTAGTTGGGGAACCCCTCCTTCCTGCCCTTGTAGACCGCCATCATCCAGTTCCTGGTGTACGGGTCGTACTGGAGGTTCTGCACGCCGTAGGTGGTGTTGCCGGTGTGGACGAAGAACTTGCCGTCGTGGTGCCCGGGGCCGCTGTGGTGCGGGGCGTCCTGGGAGAGCGGTCGCGCGTACCTGCCCCAGGTGCTGATGTCGTACTGCAGGATCACCTGGTGGTCGTTGTCTGTCCGGCCGGTGTGGGAGTAGATGCCGTAGGCGACCTTCAGTGTCTGCTTGCCGCCCCGCTTGCCGAACTCGGGGCCGAACGAAACGCCGTCGATGCCACTGCACCCGTAGCGGTGGTCGGGGGTGTCGGCGGTGTCGCCGTCGAACACGCCGTTGCCGTCCATGTCGGCGGTGAAGTCCTCAGCCACCTCGTCGAGATGGACCGTGGTCATCACGCCGTCCCGCTCGGCGTTCATCCCCGTCCGGTCGATCTCGTGGGCGTCGAAGACGGCGATGTAGAACGATTCCGCCGCCTTGTACTCGAGCGATCCGTAGACCCTGCCGTCCCGTTCGTCGACGTCGATGTCGCCGAGGTGGCCGGTGAGGCCCTCGACGGTCCCGACGACCTTGCCGCCGAGATCGGTCTTGACCAGCATCTGGGTGAACGACCAGTAGACGAAGCCGCGTTTGCGGTCCACGGTGACGCCTTGCAGATGGCTGGTCGGCCAGGCACCGCCGTATACGTAGGAGGGCAGCTCGGGCAGTCGGCCGCCGAGGTCGCCCCCGGCGGCGATGCCGGGGGAAGGGGCAGCAAGGAGGAGGACCGGGACACTGATCCCGGCGACGAGAGCGGTTCGGAACGTCAGGAGCTTGCCGCGCACGCGATTTCCTTTCCACGAGATCAGGAGTTGTGCTCCACCGGAGCGTCCCGCCGCGTCCGAGGGGCGCGCACGAGGCGAGCGGGTGGTGCCCGAGCCGGGAGCACTCTTCGTGTATCGGTCAGGAACAGGTCCGCAGCACCTCCGGGTTCGCGCAGTGGGCCGGGGCGCGGCCGGCCAGGAACCGGGCGACCTCACCGGCCACGAGGGCGGACGCGTTATGGGCGGTCTGCTTGCTGGCGCCGGCCAGATGCGGGGTCATGACGACGTTGGGGGTACGCCGCAGCCGGGAGCCGGCCGGGAGCGGCTCCTCGGGGAAGACGTCGAAGGCGGCGCCGAAGAGCCGGCCCTCGTCGAGGGCGTCGCAGACGGCGTCGTAGTCGAGCAGGGAGCCGCGGGCGCAGTTGACGAGCACACCGCCGGGAGGCATGAGGCCGATCAGTTCGCGGGAGAGCAGCCCCTCGGTCTTCGGGGTGGCCCGGGCGTGCACGGTCACGAAGTTGGACCGGCGCATCAGTTCGGGCAGCTCCACCCGGTCCGCCGGGGCCGGGTCGGTCCGGCCGATGTACGGGTCGGCGACCAGGACACGGGCGCCGAATCCGTGGACGATGCGAGCCACCCGGGAGCCGATGGCGCCGTATCCCACGATGCCGACCGTGCTGCCCTCCAGTTCGGGGCCGACGCGGTCGTAGCGGTAGTAGTCGCCCCGCCAGATGCCCTCGGCGAGGTCCTGGTGGGTGGCGGGGACCCGGCGGGTGGCCGCCAGCATCAGGGCGACCGTGTGCTCGGCGGTGGCGGTGGCGTTGCGGCCGGGTGCGAAGGTGACCGTGACACCGTGCCGGGTGGCCGCCGCGAGATTGGCGTTGACCGGGCCGCCCCGGCCGACGCAGAACAGGCGGAGCCCGGGGCTCGCATCGAGGACCCGTTCCGTCAGCGGTGCCATCTGGGTGACGCAGATGTCCACACCGTCCAGGGCCTCGATGAGCTGGTCCTCGGTACCGGAGGCCTCGTGGACCTCGGCCACCGCGCCGAAGGGCTCGACCGGCCAGGGCAGGGTGAGTTCACGGAAGCCTGCCTCGGGTGCGACCGGCCGGAGGTGGTCGGTGAACAGGGAGTTGCGGACGAAGTGGTCGCCGGCCGCGAGGATGATGGTCACTCCGGTACTCCTGGGGTCACGTGCTGGTTCAGCGTCAGCAGCGAGGGTGTGCCGTCGCGGAGGATCAGTTCGTTCAACGCGCAGTTGGCCAGGTGGGGGAAGACACGGCGGTAGTCCCGCAGCGGCACACCGAGCAATCGGCAGAGGGTGAGCCGGATCGCGGTGGAGTGGGCCACGACGAGGACGCGTCCCTCCTGGTGACCGGCCCGCAGACCGGTGAGGAAGTCGGCATAGCGTTCGCCGGCGGCGACGGGATCCTCTCCCTCCGGGAAGTGGCTGCCGACCGGGTCGGCCTCGAAGGCCTTGAGCGTGCCGGGGAAGCGCTCCCGCATCTCGGCGCGGGTCATCCCCTCGGCGATGCCGAAATCGAGTTCGCGCAGACGTGGTTCGAGGATCAGGGGCAGGCCGGTGAGGGTCGCGCTCCCCTCCGCGGTCCGGCGGCAGCGCCGCATGGGGGAGGACCACACGGCCGTGAGATCCGCCCGCGCCGCCCAGGAAGCGAGCCGCGCGGCCTGGGCACGGCCGTGCTCGGAGAGATCGATGTCGGTGACCCCGGCGTAGCGGTTCTCGTCGTGCCAGACACTCTCACCGTGCCGGACGAGGAAGACATGGAGGCTCATTGGGCGGTCCTTTCTCGTGCGTGCGCCGAGACGGTCTCGGACAGCCAGCCACGCTGGACCAGCAGACCGAGCAGCCGGGCGTAGCCCTCGTCATGGGCGGATCTGTGCGAGAGCCGCGGCTCCAGGACCCGGTCGGGCCGCACCATCGCCGCGGCGGCACGGTCCAGACCCCCCGGATCCCCGCAGGCGGAGGCGGCGAGCACGGCCATGCCCAGCGCGGGCTGGGCATGGCGGGGCAGAGAAAGAGGCCGGCGCAGCACATCGGCGCGGAGCTGGTTCCACACCGGATTGCGGGTCGCGCCGCCGGTGAGGACGACGGCACCGTCTGTGGGGGCGCCGAGCAGGTCCACGTAGTCGAAGCAGAGGCGTTCGAGGTACGCGACGCCCTGCATCAGGGCGGCGAAGTCCTCGGCTCGGCCCGCCGGTTCCCGGCTGCTGAAAGCGATGGCGTCCGGGGCGACGAAGGGGAACCGCTCTCCGGGCGAGACCAGCGGATAGCGCAGCAGCCCGGTGGGCAGAAGGGGCGCCGCCTCGTCGGTCAGCCGGTCCAGGCCGGCGTCGGCGAACTCCCGTGCGACCAGGCCCGCACCGGTGCTGGAGGCACCGCCGGGCAGCCAGTGGCCGGACGGCGAGCGGTGGGAGTAGACGACGCCGTTCGGGTCGTGCAGCAGGTCCTCGGTGACCCCCTTGAGGACGAGCGTGGTGCCCAGGGCCGAGTTCCAGCTGCCGACCGCGGTCGCTCCGGAGCCCAGTTGGGCCGCACAGCCGTCGGTCATTCCGGCGACCACGGGAATGCCCGGGACGAGCCCGCACTCCGCCGCGGCACCGGCGCAGACCTCGCCGATCAAGGTGCCTGGCATCACCAGGCCGGGCAGGATCGCGGTGGGGATACCCAGCGCGGCGAAGACCTGTTCGGGCCAGGTCACCGCCGCGGCGTCGGCCCCGGACTTGAGGGCGTTGCTGGTGTCGGTGGGTACCTCGTGCCCGACGAGATTGCGGTTGATCACGTCGTTCTGGTGGGCAAGGCGCCAGCCGTCCGCCACCGCGTGCGGGTACCGGTCGAGCAGCCAGCGGAGCTTGGGAAGCCCCCAGGAACGCTGCATCCGCCGGTAGCCGGCCTTGGCCCACTGCTGTTCGCCGAGCGCGTTGACCTGCTCCGTCTCCACGGTGGCGCGGCCGTCGTCGTACATGAGGCCGGGGGCGACGCACCTGCCGTGCCGGTCGGTCAGAGTGAGGGTTCCGGAGGTCGCGTCGACGGCCACGGCCCTGATACGGCGCGGGTCGGCGCCCGCGGCGCAGGTCTGCCCGACGGCCGAGCAGACCGCACGCCACCACTGTCCTGGGTCCTGTTCATGGCGTTCGCCCCGGCGGTGACTGGTCAGCGGCGACGACCCCGTGCCGAGCAGCCGGCCGTCCGAGGTCACGGCGACCGCGCGGACTCCTTGCGTGCCCAGGTCGATGCCCAGCCACACGTCCGGGTCGGCGCCGGTCACGCGCCGGCTCCGTCGGCGAGGCCCGCGCCACCGCGGCCGAGGGCCCAGATCGGCCGGTGCAGCTCCCGCAGCCGCAGGAACTCCGCATAGCGGTCGCCGACGGCGCTGCCCTTGGCGGGGTCCGGCTCGCAGGTGGCGGAGATCCGCACGTGCCGTGCCGCCGCGGTGGCGAAGTCCGGCTCGCGGCCGGTCGCGACCATGCCGGTCAGCCAGGCGCCTCGGGCCCCGGTCTCCGTGTCGGCGGGGATCGCCACCGGCAGGCCGACGACGTCCGCGATCAGCCGCGTCCAGTACGCGCTCCGGGAACCGCCGCCGCTGAGGGTCAACAGTTCCGGGGTGGCCGCGGAGGCGGCGAGACAGTCCCGGATGGCCATGGTGACGCCCTCCACCACCGCGCGGGCAACGTCCTCCCGGCCGCTGTCCAGCGACAGACCGGACAGGGAACCCCGGGCTCCCGGGTCGAAGAACGGGGCGCGTTCCCCGGCCGAGGAGACATAGGGCAGGAACCGCACTCCGGCCGTGTTCTCGGCGCCGCGCTCGGCCAGGACCATCAGATCGGTGACGGAGTCGAGTCCGAGAAGCCGTGCGCCCCAGTGCAGCATGTCGCCGCCGCTCATGGTGGGGAAGGCGCGCAGATAGTGCCCGGGGACGCCCAGGGTGACGGTGATGCCCACCGGTTCGTCGGTGAGCGCGCAGCCCGCGGAGTCGGTGACGATCTCGGTGGACAGCGTGGTGCCGAGCACGGTGCAGGCCCGGCCGGTGCTGACCGCGCCGGAGCCGATGGCGGTGGCGCAGATGTCGTAGGGCGCCAGCACCACCGGGATGCCCGCGGGCAGCCCCGTCTCGGCGGTGGCGCTGGCGCTGAGCGCGGTCACACGGTGGTCGTCGTCCCGGAGCGGAGGCAGCAGGTCACGGGCCCACTCCACGCCGTACAGCTCGAACAGCCGCTCGGACCATGTGCGTTGGCCGATGTCCAGGAAGGGAGCCGACGCCTCGGACTCGTCCACGGCCGCTTCTCCGGTGAGCCTGAGGAAGAGCCATCCGCCACAGGTCAGCAGGTGCCGGGAACGGCGTGTCCGGTCCGGGTCGTGCTCCCGCATCCAGGCCAGTACGGCGTTCGGCATGCCGGTGGACAGCCGGGAGCCGCAGATCCTGAAGGCCTGCTCCAGGGTGCCGTCGCGCTCCCACATGGTGACCAGGTCGGCGGCCCGGCCGTCGTTCCACAGCACGGCGGGCCCGGTGGGGCGGCCCCGGTCGTCGACGAGCCACGCTCCGTCGCCCTGCCCGGTGACAGCGACGAGCTCGGGCGGCTCGGGCAGCGCGGCCACCACCTCGCGGGTGGCGGAGGCGACCGCCTCCCAGACGTGGCCCATGTCCTGCTCCGCCCAGCCCGCCCGGGGCCGCAGTACCCGGGTCGACCGGTGACTGACCGTCAACTCCGATCCGTCCGAGCCGTATCCGACCACCTTGACCGTGGTGGTGCCCGCGTCGATGGCCAGCGAAGTCATGCCCTCAGCCCCTTCCGTGTGCCTGCCGCGAGCGGCGGGCGGCGGAGTCCAGGGCGACGGCGACCAGCAGCACGCAACCCGTGATGATGAAGCGGTACGAGGAATCGAGATTGAGCAGGGTGAGCCCGCTCGAGATCGACTGGATGACGAGGACGCCGAGCAGGGCGGCGAAGGCGGAGCCACGGCCGCCGAAGAGGCTGGTCCCGCCGATCACCGCGGCGGCGATGGCATTGAGGTTCACGTCCGCGGTGCCGGTGCTCTGGTTCGCCGCCGCGAGCCGTGCGGCGGCCAGGACCCCACCGGTCGCGGCGAGCGTGGAACACATGACGAACGCAGCGGTGTACACGGCGCGTACGTCGATCCCGGCCCTGCGGGCCGCCTCGGCGTTGCCGCCCACCGCGTACAGGGACCGGCCGAACCTGGTGCGGGTGAGGACGTAGTGCAGGATCAGGACCAGGGCGACGAAGAGCACGAACATCCACGGCACACCGCGGGTGCGGTTCAGGTAGTACACCGCGAACAGCAGCGCCGCCGCCAGCACGAGGGACTGCACCGCCAGCCACCGCGGTGAGACGGACGACAGTCCGGCACGGCGGCGACTTCGGGCGCGGACCAGGCCGACAGCGAGGAAGCCGCCGGCCGCCAGGAGCATGAAGGCGTAGGCAAGCGCCTCGGGGACGAACCACACCTGGGCGAACTTCACCAGGGCGGAGTCGTACGGCAGGTTGATGGCGTTCTGGCGGCGCAGGAGCCAGAGTTGGGTGCCGAGGAACGCCAGCAGGCCGCCAAGGGTGACGACGAAGCTGGGCACTCCGAAGCGGTTGAGCACCTGCCCGTAGAGCCAGCCGATCAGCGCGCCGACGCCGGCCGCCACAAGGATCGCCAGCCACACCGACTGTTCATGACGGACCATCACCACGCCCGTGACAGCGGCGGCCACACCGCTCACGGAGCCGACCGACAGGTCGATCTGGCCGACCAGCAGGACGCACACGATGCCGAGCGCGATCACGCCCAGGGACACCATGTCGAAGGCCAGGTTCACCAGGTTGGTGCTGGACAGGAAGGTCCGGTTCAGCGACTGGAAGATCGTCCAGATCACCACGACACCGGCGACGACCGGCAGCATGCCCAGGTCGCCGTCCCGGGCCCGGCGGACCGTACCGCGGACGCTGTCGCGGAAGCCGTGCTGTGCCGCCGGTGGTTCGTCCTGCCGGCCGGTGGCCGCCGCCACCGGAGAACCGAGAGAGGTCACGGCTGTTCCTCCTCTTCCCGAGAGGTGGCCGCGCGGCGCGCGGCACGCTGTGAAACGGCGTTGTCGGCGGCGCCGGTGATCGCGGCGACGACCTCTTCGGAGGAGACCTCCCGGGCGTCGAACACACCGTTGTTGCGGCCGAGCCGGAGCACGGCCACCCGGTCGGCGACCGCCCGGACGTCCTCCATGTTGTGGCTGATCATGACGACGCCGAGCCCGTTGCTCTTCAGCCGCTCGATGAGGTTGAGCACCTCGGCCGTCTGCGCGACACCGAGTGCGGCCGTCGGTTCGTCGAGCAGGACGACCTCCGGCCGGCCGAGCAGAGCCCGGGCGATCGCCACCGTCTGCCGTTGGCCGCCCGACAGAGCGGCCACCGGGACGTCGAGCGTGGGAATCCTGGCCCGCAGCTCACGCAGCAGCTCCCAGGACCGCTTCTCCATGGCGACGTCGTCCAGCATCCAGGGCCGGAGCTCCTGGCCCAGGAAGAGGTTCGCCTTGACGTCGAGGTTCTCGCACAGCGCCAGGTCCTGGTAGACGGTCGCGATGCCCAGTGCGTGCGCGGCGCTCGGAGAGTCGAACGAGACCTCCCTGCCGTGGAAGAGCACCGTCCCGGCGTCGGGGGCGTACACCCCCGAAAGGACCTTCACGAGGGTGGATTTGCCCGCGCCGTTGTCCCCGACCACGGCGACCACCTCACCGGCCGTGACATCGAGGTCGATCCCGCTGAGCGCGGCGACGGCGCCGAACTGCTTGCTCACACCGCTCAGCGACAGCACGCCGGTCCCGTCGGTTCCAGGGGGCGTACCGGTGGACGTACCGGGGGCCGTTCCGGGGATCGCGGAGCTTGTCATGGGCACCCTCTCTCGCTCGGGCACAGGACGCCGCTACTCGATGCCCAGGCGCCGGCAGTCGTCGGCGTACACGCGGGTGCAGACGTCCTCGGCCTTGAGCACCCCATCGGGGCCGAAGACGACCTCCTTGAGGTTCTCCCGCGTCACCACCGTCGGTTCGAACAGCTGCGAAGGCGTGTCGAAGAGCGTCGAGTCCGCCTTGGGCGTCTCACCCTCCATCAGCTGGTGGGCGGCCTCCGCCGCCGCCTCCGCGACCGTCTTGATGGGCTTGGAGATCGTGTTGTACTGATCGCCCGAGACGACCCGCTGGACCGCCGCCAGCTCGGCGTCGTTGCCGGTGACCGGAGGGACTTTCACCTCGGCACCCTTGAAGGCCGCGATCGTCCCGCCCCCGGTGCCGTCGTTGGCGGCCACCACACCGGCGATCCGGCCGGGATACTGGGCGATCTGTCCGCTCACCCACTGCTGCGCCTTCTCCGGTGACCAGTCCGGGGTGTCGTACTCGGCGAGCAGATCGAACCCGCTGTCGTCGACAGCCTTGTGGATTCCCTTCTTGATCAGCCCGGCAGCGGCGTCGGTCGGAGAGCCGTTGACCTGTAGCAGTCCGCCCTTCGCTCCCGTCTTCTCGAGATAGCCGACCAGCGACCGGCCGATGGATTCGCCTATCGCCTCGTTGTCGAACGAGACATAGAAGTCCGCAGGCTTCTTGGTCACCGGGCGGTCGTAGGCGATCACCTTGACGCCCTGGGAATGTGCCATCTGCACAATGGTGGACGCCGAGTCGGAGTCGACCGGGTCCAGCACGATGACCTTGGCGCCCTGCGCCATCGCGGAGTTGGCCTGCTGCTGTTGCAGCGACGCGTCGCTGTCGGCGTTCTGGTAGATGACCTTGCATTCCTGGCAGAGCGCCCCCATGCGCTTCTTGAAGAGTGGGGCGTCGTACTGCTCGTACCGGGTGGAGGCGAGGTCAGGCATCAGGAACGCGACCTTGCCCACGCTGCTGCCGCCGCCGGAGCCGGTCGTGCCGGGTTCCTCCGCGCACGATACGAGCGCGCCCATGGCGAGGATCCCGGTGAGAGCAAGACGGGCCGGTCGTCTCATGTTCCACTCCTTGCTCTTGGACGCTGAAGGCAACGCTCAGGAAACTCAGATGTTTCATTTGTGTCAACGGACCGCAGTAATTGAACAATTGCCGTGCTGCTTCTCCAGCCGTCGATGTTCGCTCGGCGTGCGGGACCCGGGATGCGGGATGCGGAGTCCGGCCGACGGTCATCGTTACGAAGCGCGGCGACAGTGTCGGCAGCCGCACACGCGGCTCTCCGGAAGGAGTGACGAACGAGGCGGAGGGGGCAGGTCCGGGGATGTTCACTTCACAGAAAATGAACAGGAGCATTTATGGGAGCAGAGGACAGGCAGCCGGCCGACATGAGCGGCAGGAAACCCCGCGAACGGAGGGAGCGGATCAAAGGCCGCGTCGTGGACCGGGGTTTCGTCCGGATCGATCAGCTGGCCGACGAACTGGGTGTGACAGCCATGACCATCCGCCGGGACCTCGACTACCTCCAGGACCGGGGCTGGCTGAGAAAGGTCCGCGGGGGCGCGACCGCTCAGCCTTCGACCGCCTTCCACGGCGACGTCCGCCATCGTGCCCGCGCCATGACAGCGGAGAAGGACGCCATCGCCCGCGCCGCCCTGCCTCTGGTCAAGCCCGGGCAAGCGGTCGTCATCGACGACAGTACGACGGCTCTGGCGCTCACCCGTCTCCTGGACCGGCACGCCCCGTTGACCGTCATCACCAACTTCGGCCCCGTCACCCAGGCGCTGGCCGGAAGTCCGGGCATCGAGCTCATCTCCCTGGGCGGTACCTACTACCCCGCCTACGACGCCTTCCTCGGCCTGCGCACCGTGGACGCCGTGACCAGCCTCAGCGCCGACACGCTCTTCGCCTCCACGACCGCAATCACCCGTGGCCACTGCTACCACCAGTCGCAGGAGACGGTGGCGGTGAAGCGGGCTCTGATGGATGCCTGTGCGCGCAAGGTCCTTCTGGTCGACCACACGAAGTTCCGCCGCCGCGGCCTCTACCAGCTGGCCCCCGTGACCGCCTTCGACCTCGTCATCGTCGACTCCGGTATCCCGGCTTTCGACCTCGACGCACTCCAGGCCGACGGCGTCGAGGTCATCGTGGCCCGCCAGGAGCACCCGCGGCCGTAGCCATTACCCGGGACCGGCATCCGCACCGGCACCGGACCGCATATGGGGTTGAGGGCCACCGGCATCCCTGTTACAAACGAGGGCCGGCCACCACGTGACAGGGCGGCGGTGCATCTCATGGCAGGGGCCACGGCGGGCGACGGTACGGGCCGAGGCGGCTCAAGGCGGTGGCCGCTCTTGGCAGCGGTGGCGGTCGATTCAATGGGCACGGGCCTTTATCTGCCGCTGTCACTGCTGTACTTCCTGAGGGTTACCGATCTGGACCTGGCGGCGATCGGTGTGCTCACGAGTGTGAGCACCGCGCTGACCTCGCCCCTGCCGTTGGCTGTCGGACGACTGGTCGACCGGCTCGGTCCGCGGCTGGTGGTTGCCTGCGGTCAGGCGCTGCAAGGGTTCGGTTTCCTGCTCTACCTGGCGGTCTCCGGCGCGGGTTCGCTGGTGGCCGCAGTCCTGGTGACGACGGCAGGCCTTCGGGTCTACTGGTCCTCGGTCTTCACGCTCATCGCCGACCAGGCCGACGCCGAGGGGGCGGACGCAAAAGATCACTGGTTCGCCCGGACCGGGATGATCCGGGAGGCAGGCGCCGGTGCCGGGGCGCTGCTCGCGGGCACGGTGCTCGCCGTTGACTCCGCGCGCGTCTACGACGGGCTGATCCTCGCCTGCGCGCTGGCCTTCCTGGCTGCCGCGCTGGTCGTCGTCCTCGCGGTGCCCTCCATCCCGCACGCCCCGCCACCGACCGAGGGCCACTTCGGTCACCGGGCCCTGCTGCGGGACCGGCCCTACCTCGCGCTGATCGCGATATGCACGATCTTCGCCCTCTGCAGCTCGTTTCTGGCCCTGTCTCTGCCCGTCTACGTCGTCCAGGGCCTGTCCGGACCGGACTGGGCGCCCGGCCCCCTCCTGGCCCTGAACACCCTGCTGCTGGCCACCTGCACGGCCGCCGTCACCCGCTTCGTACGTCGTCGCTGGACGCGTGCCCGGGCCATGGCCTGGGCCGGCGGCCTGTGGACACTCTGGTGCGGTGCGTCCGCGGCGGCCGTCCTGCTGCCGCCCCGGGCGCTGGTGCCGTTCCTGGTGGCAGTGGTGGTGTGCTACACCGTCGCGGAGATGGTCTATGGACCCGCGTCGATCGCCCTGGCCGCGGACGCGGCGCCACCCGGGTCACGGGGCACCTACCTGGCCGCGTTCCAGTACTCGTTCGCCGCCGCGAACATCCTGGCGCCCTCGCTGTTCGGCCTGCTCTTCAGCCACAACCGCCTGCTGCCCTGGCTGGCCGTGGGCCTCCTCGCCGCGGTGGGCGCAGCGCTGATGCTGCGCCTGGAGCGCCGGCTGCCACAGGAACAGCGATCACCGCAGCGCGGAACCGGCACCCGGAACGAGGCGCCGGAAAACGCGATCTGAAGGACTGCTCGCTCAGGCCGCGACTGCGCCGGCCGGTATTCCGGCCGAGCGCCGCGGCGTCAACGCCCTGGGCCTCTGGCCGGCCGCCGTCGACGAAAGGCTGTGACCACCGAGGCAATGCCTAGATGTACGAGGCCATGACGTTGGTGACGGGTGGGTCGAGCGCCGCGGCGGGTGGCTTGCCGCCAGCAGCGCCGTGGGGCCGGTGGTAGTTGTAGTGCACGTTCCGGACGGCGACGGCATCCGACCATTGCTGGACCTGGCTCCGCTCGGGCTTTGTCGGAGTAACGGCCGTGGGCGCGCCACCCGCCGCCGTTCGGGAGCGGCGACGTGCGCAATCGGACGCGTCTTACAGCGATCGGTCAACCGGCGCGGCCTTCCACGGAGAGGGGTGCGTTGGCGTGGGTCATAGTTCGCCCACGAAGAAGCTGGTGCTGGCGACTGCGAGTAGCAGGTAGCCGCCCGGGAAGGCGATGTTGTGGAAGACACGTGCACGGACGTGAGCCAGGACCGCGCCGACGAAGAAGGCGATCAAGCCAACTCCTGCCGCCAGGCCCAGCCAGTGGAATCCGAGAAGTCCGGCGAGAAGGCCGGCAGCGCCCGCGAGCTTGAGGGTTGCCAGGTACGGCATTGCAGCTGGGGGGAGTCGAACCTCTGCGGAGTTCGCCAGCACGAACGATGCTCGCGCGTAGTCCGCGATCGCGATGAACGCGTTCGCGACGACGCACCCGACTGTGGCGATGATCAGTACGGAGCTCACGAGTTGTACGACCCCACGACGGTAAACGGTTCTGGTGGAACCGGTGCTCCCACGGCGCGGCCGATCAGGTCTCGCGGCTGAGCGGCTTGCGGCAGTCCCACCAACGGATTCTCTGCTGCCTCCTCCATATCGAGGGCCAGGATGAAGTCCGGCCTCGACTCACTGGAAGGCGCCGTGCAGACCGCGCCCTGGGGTGATGCCGCGTGGAGGGCGGCGAACACCCTCGCACGTTGCGACCGGACCTCGGCAGCTGTGCCGCTGTGGGTGCGGAACCGCACCAGCTGTAGGCTCATGACGTTGTCATCTCCTCGGGATGCGAACAGGAATGGGTTGAACCGACCGTCCTGACGTCCGCAAGCCCGGAAAGGTGACACCCATGCCGATCACGGTCGAAGAATTCGAGACCGCACGACCGCATCTGCTGTCGGTTGCCCACCGCATGCTCGGCTCGGCTCATGACGCCCAAGACGCCGTCCAGACGGCATGGTTGCGGGCCATGACTGCCCGATCCTCACCATCGATCGAGAACCCGTCAGCCTGGCTCACGACTGTCACCGCCAGGGTCTGCTTGGACGAGCTGCGTGCCCGACACCGTCGCAACGAAGCGCCACTGCTCGCGGACGCCATCCCGGCCGCGGAACTGGCCGCGGACGAAGCAATCCTCCGCGCGGAGGACGTCTCCCGGGCGCTCCTGGTCTTGTTGAACCAGTTGACCCCGCATCAACGGGTCGCGTACGTCCTGCATGACTTGTTCTCCATGCCGTTCGGCCAGATTGCACACGTGCTGGGCGGGACAGCGCCCAGTGCCAAGAAACACGCCAGCAGAGCCCGGCAACGCCTCGACAGCGCCCAGCATGCGCCAGAGCGGAACAGACGACCGGACCAGCAGATCGTCGAAGCCTTCATGACAGCAGCCCAAACCGGGGATACGCGCAGAATGATCCAGCTGCTCGCGCCCGACAGCGTCCGCGACGCCGACGCTGCGCTCCTGCCTCGCGGAGCCCGCACCGCCGTCATCGGTGCTGTCGAGATTGCCACCGAGACCGTGCACTTCCGCGATCGCATTCAGTCGGCTTGCAGACTCACTGTCAACAACAAATCTGTGTACCTCATCGCCCCGGGAGGACATCCCCTCGCCACGATCGAGATCAGCACAGCCAATCAGAAGGTCACGAGAATCGCGCTGCGATTGGCCCTAGCCGACGACCACTTCGCGGCCGCCCTACCGTTAACAACCTCCTGACCCGCAGCACCCAAGGGCTGTCCCGTAATGCCCGGTGGATCAGCGCGCGGCGTCGGATGCGGTGCATCGCAAGGCGGAGGGGCGTCCTCATACTGGGCGTATTCGGGCGACCCGACAACGCGGCGAGGCGCCGTAGCTGTCGTCGTGCGCCCGCCGGGTGTTACGGGACAGCCCTCAGACCTCGGGCAGGGAAGGATCGGGCGTCCAGGGGGATGGTGCGGTGATGGACCAACGTTCGTGGTCGCGCCAGGCTCCGTCGATGTAGAGATAGGCGGGCGACAGACCTTCGTAACGAAAGCCCAGGCGCTGGACCAAGGTCAAAGACGCCTTGTTCGTCGGCTGGATGTTCGCCTCCAGCCGGTGCAGCCGCAGCTCGTCGAAGGCATGCCGCAGGGCGACGGTGAGCCCTTCGGTCATGTAACCCCGCCCCGCGGACGGGACGAACGCCGCATAGCCGAGGGACGCGCCCTGGTAACGGCCCCGGATGATCGAGTTGATGTTGACCATGCCGGCAGCCGCACCGGTCTCCCGAACGCGGATCACGAAGCCCTGGTTGGTGCCGTCGCTGAAGCGAGGCATCCACCTCTGGAACTCCTCCGCTGTAGCGGGCAGTTGCATCCACGGTGCATGGAGCTCGGTGCTGGCCCTCACGAGCGAGCAGAACTCATCCTGGTCGGCGAGGGTGAGTGGGCACAGTTCGACTCGTGACGGCGTATTGGGCATGGGGCAATGTTAAGGGCTGTCCCGTAGTCCCCGGCGGGCGCACGACGACAGCTCTACGGCGATCACCGC
The DNA here is from genome assembly GCF_042728155.1 of Streptomyces sp. NPDC060209. NCBI lineage: Bacteria > Bacillati > Actinomycetota > Actinomycetes > Kitasatosporales > Streptomycetaceae > Streptomyces > Streptomyces sp. NPDC060209. The sequence continues at coordinate 35,766 of NZ_JBHWZS010000029.1, read as the reverse complement.
GACCATTCCCGACAAGCCTGAGGCGGCACAGCCACACACGGGAGCGGATGACGGGTGGCACGGGGGCCGGCGGGCCACAGACCTGAATCGGTGGCCCGCGACCGTCCAGGGGCTAGGGTGCCGTCGCGAAAGCGTCGACGCCCGTGAGGTCGGCCGACAGCGCCCACAAGCGCGCGGCCTCCTCGGAGTCGGTCGCGTGTGCGTGCACGCCGCCTTCCGAGCCGTCGCCGGCCGGCTCGGCCACGTCGCAGTCCTCGCAGTACACGCCGCCGATGCCCGCCAGTTGGGGCGAGGTCGCCGCCCACACCTGCGTCGCCGCCCCTTGCCCGGGCGTCTTGAAGGTGGGATCGGTCGGGTTGCCGTTCTCGTCGATCCAGCCCGCGTCGACCATCTCCGCCTTCGCGAGGTGGCGCTGCAGCGGGGTGAGGATGCTGCCCGGATGCACCGCGAACGCCCTGACTCCGGCGTCGCGGCCGAGCGCATCGAGCTGCACGGCGAACAGCACGTTCGCCGCCTTAGCCTGCCCGTACGCCTGCCACCTGTCGTAGCCACGCTCGAACTGCACGTCGTCCCAGCGCACGCCGGTGATGCCGTGGGCGCCGGAGGACACGGCGACCACGCGCGCGCCACCGTGGGCGATCGCCGGCCAGAGATGGTTGATCAACGCGAAGTGGCCGAGGTGGTTGGTGGCGAACTGCGCCTCCCACCCCGGGCCGACCCTCGTCTCGGGGCAGGCCATGATCCCCGCGTTGTTGATCACGATGTCGACCTTGCGATCCGAGGCCAGGAACCGCTCGGCGAAACCGCGGACGCTTTCCAGGTCGGACAAGTCGAGGTCGTCGGTCTCCACGCCGTCGATGCCCTCGACCGCCTCCTGGGCGACCGCCCGACGCCGTGCGGGGACCACGACGCGGGCTCCGGCACCCGCCAGGGCGCGGGTCGTCTCCAGGCCAAGTCCCGAGTAGCCACCGGTGACGATCGCGGTGCTGCCGGACAGGTCGATCCCACTCAGGACGTCGTCCGTGGTGCTCCGGGCACCGAAGCCCGATCCGATCTTGTGCTGAGGTGTCGTCATGACGGAGACGCTAGGTGCTGGACCGCGCTCTAAGTCAAGGGCCGGTGATGGCGAACGTCCGGGTGCAGCCGTTGCGACTGTGGTGGCTCACCACAATCGCCGACGGTGGCTGTCCCGGTACCGGACTTGTCATGCTCCACAGGCGGCACAAGGACAATGGTGTGGCCGGCTCGAAGACAGGGCGGGCTGACCGCACAAGTCCCCTCAGCCCGCCGGGTCCTCCCAGGGGATTCGAGTCACGCGCAGCAGCCGCCGGACGGCGCGGGCTCCTCGGCAGCCGCGGTGGAGATCGGTGCGGCAGCGGCGATCTGCACCGGAGCGGGCGCCGGAGCGCAGCAGCCGCCGCCGGCAGCGTCTCCCGCAGAAGGTTCGTCGAAGAGCCCGGCGCCGCCGCAGACTCCGGTCTCGGGGAGGGTGAGCTCGACGCGGTCGGCGGACTCCACGTCACCGGCGAGGGCGGCGGTGACGGAGCGGACCTGTTCGTATCCGGTCATGGCGAGGAAGGTGGGGGCGCGGCCGTAGGACTTCATGCCGACGAGGTAGATGCCGGATTCGGGGTGGGACAGCTCGCGGTGTCCGTGCGGGTAGACCGTGCCGCAGGAGTGCTGGTTGGGATCGATGAGCGGGGCGAGCTCCGTCGGTGCCTGAAGGCGCTCGTCCAGGCCGAGGCGGAGCTCGGACAGGAACGACAGGTCAGGGCGCAGGCCGGTCAGGACGATGATCTCGTCCACCGGGTCGAGACGGCGCCCGTCCTCAGCCACCAGGATCAGGCGCTCGTCGTCACCGCGTTCGATGACGTCCGTGCGGAAGCCGGTGATGGCATCGGCATGTCCGGCGTCGACGGCAGCCTTTGCCGCCAGGCCCAGGGCGCCGCGGGCGGGGAGTTGGTCGGCGGAGCCCCCGCCGAAGGTGGAGCCGCTGATGCCACGTCGCAGGATCCAGACGGAGTGGGTGCCGGGCTCGTCCTTCGCGACATCGGCGAGTGAGGCGAGAGCGGTGAAGGCGGAGGCGCCGGAGCCGATGACAGCGGTGCGCTTGCCGGCGTACCGGGCGCGGACGGCCGGGTCCGTGAGATCGGGGATGCGGTAGGAGATGTGGGCCGAGGCCGCGTGCTCGCCGAGGGCGGGAAGCCCGTCGGCACCGACGGGGCTCGGGGTGGACCAGGTGCCGGAGGCGTCGATCACGGCGCGGGCGAGGATCCCCTCCTCTGTGCCGTCCGCGCTCTTGATGCGGACGGTGAAGGGCTGCTGCTCACGGTCCGCGTCGACGATGCGGTCGCGGCCGCGGCGGGACACGCCGGTGACGGTGGTGCCGTAGCGGACCTTGTCACCGAGAAGGTCCGCGAGCGGCTGGAGGTACTTCTCCGCCCAGTCCGCGCCGGAGGGGTAGGTGCCGCCGTCGGGTGCGGTCCAGCCGGTGGGGGAGAGGAGCTTCTCGGCTGCGGGGTCCACGACCTCGGACCACGTCGAGAACAGCCGCACGTGCCCCCACTCACGCACCGCGCTGCCCGCTGCGGGGCCGGCCTCCAGGACCAGGGTTTCCATACCGAGCCCGGTGAGGTGGGCGGCGGCAGCCAGGCCGGTGGGGCCGGCTCCGATCACCACGGTGGGCAGGGCGGTGATGGGCGCGTTCACGGCGACTCTCCAGGTTGTTTCGACGTTCTTCGATGTCTGACACCGCCAGCATGGCATTTGTATTGATGAACGTCAACATAGACGATCGTCGAAATATGATCAGGCGGGGTGTGGGGTCTTTCCGTCGGAGGGGGATGACGGCCCCGCCCGTCATCGGCCCGGCCGTCGGGCTCTGGCTGTCGACCGTGACTCCTCGCTCACTGATTCGACGTGTGTCAACATAGGTGTATGTCGAATACCAGGTCGTTGCCTGTGCTGGAGCCGGTTGTCGTGCCGTGCTGTCCGCCGTTGACCGAACGGCCGTTGAGCGCGGAGGAGGCCGAGCGGACGGCGAAGATGTTCAAGGCGCTCGGTGACCCTGTCCGCCTGCGCCTTTTCTCCGCTGTCGCCTCGCACGAGGGCGGTGAGGCGTGCGTCTGCGATATCTCCGACGTGGGCGTCTCCCAGCCGACGGTTTCCCATCACCTGAAGAAGCTGCGGGAGGCCGGCCTGCTCAGCTCCGAGCGGCGCGGGACGTGGGTCTACTACCGCGTGGAGCCCTCCGTCCTCGCGGCCATGGGACAACTACTGTCTTCCGCTGCCTGACGTCCCCAGCAGGCTGACGAGCTGTACTCGCCTCCCGACCCACCTGGTGCGGTCGTCCTGAGCAGCCGCCTGGCCATCCGTTGTACAGGTCGCGAGATCGCGGCCGGCGCCCAGGCCGTGGAACAGGTGCTGGACCGGTCCTGCCGCGATGGCGTACCGCAGTTCCCGACGACCGAACAAGGTACGTAGCCATGTGAGCGAAACCGCCCCGTTCCAGGGCGTGTTCTCCAAGGCCGTGGCCAAGCCCGGTCAGCCTCGCCTACGTCCGATGGCGGACGAGGCAGTGACACCGTCCGCAGTAGACATCGTGGTGCGATGTCCTTCGTCGAGGGCGCCGTCGCGGACATCCGGAACCCCAACAGTCATGAGGACGGGCTGACCACGACTGCATCCACATCCAGGCATCACCAGATCGCCGATGTGCCGGCGGTTGGCACCTCGGCTCCCGCCGCGTGCGCAGTGCCGCTTCCGCCCTATGGCCGGTGGCGGGGCCGGGGTATGGACGGCGGTGTGCGGGCAGGAGTCGAGGCTGCGCTTCAGCGTTGCGTGGTGCTGGTGCTGGTGCTGGTGCTGGTGGCGAGCGTGGACGAAGTGAACTTCTTGCGCCAGGCCAGGGCCACGTACACGAGGGCGATCAGGACCGGGACCTCGATCAACGGACCGACGACCCCGGAGAGAGCCTGGCCGGAGGTGACGCCGAAGGTGGCGATGGCCACGGCGATGGCCAGCTCGAAGTTGTTGCCGGCCGCTGTGAAGGCCAGCGTCGCGGTGCGGTCGTAGGCCAGACCGATGGTCTTGCCGATCAGGAAGCTGCCGAAGAACATGATCGCGAAGTACACGAGCAGCGGCAGCGCGATGCGGACCACGTCCAGCGGCTGCGAGGTGATCGTCTTTCCCTGGAGGGCGAAGAGGATGACGATCGTGAAGAGCAGGCCGTAGAGGGCCCAGGGGCCGATCTTCGGCAGGAACTTCGCCTCGTAGGACTCGCGGCCCAACTTCTTCTCACCCACGCGACGGGTGAGGAAGCCGGTGAGCAGGGGCACGCCGAGGAAGATGACGACGTTCAGGGCGATCTTCCACATGGAGATGTCGAGCGTCTCGCCTTCGCCCAGGCCGAGCCAGCCGGGCAACAGGTCGAGGTAGAGCCACCCGAGCAGACCGAACGCGATGACCTGGAAGACCGAGTTCAGGGCCACCAGGACGGCGGCGGCCTCGCGGTCGCCGCAGGCCAGGTCGTTCCAGATGATGACCATGGCGATGCAGCGGGCGAGGCCGACGATGATCAGGCCGGTGCGGTACTCGGGCAGGTCCGGCAGGAAGATCCAGGCCAGCGCGAACATGACGGCCGGGCCGATGATCCAGTTGATGACCAGCGAGGAGACCATCAACTTGCGGTCGCCGGTGACCGCGTCGAGCTTGTCGTAGCGGACCTTGGCCAGGACCGGATACATCATGATCAGCAGGCCGACGGCGATCGGCAGCGAGATGCCGCCCATTTCCACCTTCGCCAGCGCGTCGTTCAGGCCGGGGACCAGACGTCCGAGACCGAGGCCGAGGGCCATGGCCAGGAGTATCCAGACGGCGAGGAAGCGGTCAAGGGCCGACAGCTTCCGGACGACCGAGAAGTCCTCGGCCGTCGCGGTTACTTCGGTCGGGGTCACGGACAGGCCCTCTTGTTCTCTGCGGCGTTACGGGCGGAGTCGGCCAGGTCGGCGAACTGGCCGGCGAGCTGGGCGATGACGTCCGGCCGGAGCTTGTAGTACGTGAAGCGCCCGCACGGTTCGGTCTCCACGACCCCCGCCTCGCGCAGGACCCTCAGGTGGTTGGAGAGATTGGTCTGCCGGGCACCGGTCTCCTCCACCAAGTGGCTGGTGCACAGCGTCTCGCGGGCGAGCAGGGTCACGATCTGGAGCCGGAGCGGATCTCCCAGCACCCGGATCAGTTCAGTGTCGACTGACGTCATCATGCGCTGATACTCTCACATCAGTGGCCACTGACGTCACGAGGTGCTGATGTCACTTGCACCTGATTCAATCGTGCGACGAGAGAGATCTCCTGATGTCCGAGAAGCCCTCTGTGCTGTTCGTCTGTGTCCACAACGCCGGCCGCTCCCAGATGGCCGCCGCGTGGCTGACCCACCTCGCCGGGGACCGCGTCGAGGTTCGCTCCGCAGGATCCGACCCGGGCGACGCTGTGAACCCGGCCGCCGTCGAAGCGATGGCCGAGGTCGGTATCGACATCTCCGCCGAACAGCCGAAGATCCTCACCGTCGACGCGGTCAAGGAGTCGGACGTCTGCATCACGATGGGCTGCGGTGACAGCTGCCCCGTCTTCCCCGGAAAGCGCTACCTGGACTGGAAGCTCGAAGACCCGGCGGGCCAGGGCGTGGCAGCCGTGCGCCCGATCCGTGACGAGATCAAGGCCATGGTCGAGGGTCTGATCAAGGAGATCGGCGTCCCGGCTTGCTGACCTGGTGACCGCCACGGCGGGATCCGGGCGCGGATGCCTGGCTCCCGCTCCGGTAAGCAGCGAGGATGCCGGTTTCGGCACTCAGGGCGACACGGTGCATACGCGGAACTGGGGCCGCGATCGTGGCGAGGCAGGGCGCGGCGGCCTTCCGTGCAGCCCGGTGGCTGCGGGCCGGCAACGTCGGTGTGAACGCCACCAGCCGCAACGTGGAGGCGTCGATTCGGGGTTCGAGGAACAGCGGGGTGTGCCGTGGTGTCAGCTCGTACGCGCTGCACACCTACGGCGAGTTGCATCCGATCGCTGAGCCGGGATGAGCGCTCAGGCGTGCCGTTGAGTGGGTGATGTCGAGGAGGTGTGTGCGGCGGATGGGACGTGACCTTCTTATATGCAGAGAGTGTTAGCCTGCCTGCGGTCATGATCGAACGCATACGGGGGAGGCGCGGTGGGCTTCGACGGCTACCAGGTCAAGGCAGGAATGACCGGCCAGGCCCAGCAACTCGACGACGCCGGTACGGATATGGACGGCGTCAGCTCGGCCGTCAAGCCCCGCACGAGTTACTCGTACGACCATGCCGGCGGAGATGACGCCGCGTCGGCGCTCAACGCGTTCGTGAAGGCATGGGAAGCGGAGGCCAAGACACTGGCGTCGGCGTTGCACGAGCTCGGTGGCAAGGTGCAGTTGGCCAAGCAGGCCTACCGCGGCACCGACGGGCTCGTGAGGACGAGCGTGGACAGTGTCTCCGTCGGTGGCACGAGCAGTCTCGCCGACACATCGACGCAGGGCGAGCGCAGCTCGGCCCTGTCGAGCTACTGAGGTCGGGCCGGTGTCGTTCTTCTCCTCTCCTCTCGATTCCCCATCCTTCCGCCTCGCGTGGCTCGCCGGTCTGTCCAAGAAGATGCTCGGCGCCGGGAGCAAGAACGAGGTTCTCGACCTGATAAACGATGCCCTCTCGGTGCCCGCACCGGGTGGGGACCAAGGCGTCCTTGTGGGCCTGGCAACCCTCTACCGAGGCCAGGTGGGCAACGTCGGCAGCGTCTTCGACCAGGTCGACCGGGTGGGCCGCAAAAGCCTTCCGGAAGTATGGGTCGGCGACACGAGCGTCCTCGCCTCCGACGCGGTGAACGCCGCCGCGCGGTCAGCGACCCAGATGAGCGAGGCGTTCCACGAATGCGCGACGGTGCTGCTGACGCTGGCCGACGCGATCGGCGCCGCGCAGCGCGAGGATGAGCGGGGCCGTGGGCAGCTGTTGGAGCAGAGGAGCATGCTCGGCGGCAAGGACGGGTTCTTCGACGATCTGCACGAGAACGACGAGGAGGAGTGGGACCGCAAGAACGCCGCCCACCTCGGCTCCTACGCGGTCGACCTGATGCACGCCGCCGTCTCCGACGCGCAGGAGGCCACCCGCGTCGCGGCCCGGGACCTGAACAAGTGGGCCGCCGAGGCACGGGCCGGGAAGATGGGGACCAGCGAACTCACCGCCGTCGACAAGCTGATGCTCGCCGACACCGGCGTCGCGGGCGCCGACACCGAGCTGAACGAGATCCTCAAGGCCGGCGAGCTGGAGCGCGCGTCGACGCGTATGGACGGGCTGAGCCTCGACGACGAGATGGCCATGGAGCGGATGCTGGCGAAGTCGGAGAACCCGCAGGAGCGGGCCTATCTGATGAAGGCCCTGGCCGCCGGCCACAGCGTCGCCGAGATCGGGGAGTTCCAGGACAAGATCCACGGCAAGGACCCCGACTGGATGCGCCGGCACCTCACTCCGGTGGTCACCGCCGCGGACAGCATGGACGACGAGGGCCTGGCGGCGAACGGCTCGAACAACAACACGGACTCCGTCACGTTCAACGGTCAGCGGTGGGTCCAGGGCGGCGACGGCTCCGAGGGCACCTGCGTGGCCTCGTCCACCGTCACGTCCCGCGCCATGGTCGATCCCCTGTACGCGCTCGACCTCACCGGCGGCCCCGACGGGCAGCAGGACGACCCCAACGCCTTCAAGCAGCGACTGGTGGCCGAACAGCACCGGCTGCACACCGAAGGTGACGGCGGCGAGAACTGGGGCGGCATGGGGTCCGAGGGGCAGGAACGGATCAATGACACCGCCGTCGGCAGTGCCACCGGCAGTGACTACCAGCGCCAGGACCTGGACAGCGACGCCGACCGCAGGGCGGTCCTCACCGAAGTCGAGAAGTCGGTGGCGCAGGGGCATCCGGTGCCGGTCGACGTTTCGGGCAAGGACGGCGCCCACGCGATGACCATCATCGCCCAGGAGGGTGACATGCTTCAGGTGTACAACCCCTGGGGCTCGACCACTTGGGTCAGCGAGGACGACTTCATCAACGGCCACATGGGCAAGGCTTCCCAAAATGATCTCCCTGACGCGTACAGTGTCTATCTTCCGCGGTAGCAGGGGCGGTGCCGTGATCGCGGCGGCCGCGCTCCTCGCTCTGGCCACGGGCTGCGGCTCGGGCACCGACGAACCGTCCGGCGGCTCCGCGAGCACCACGAGCCACCCGGTGAAGGACACCGACATCACCGCCGAGCCGGGCGAGCGCTTCACGCTCACCGTCGACCAGAACGCCTCCACCCGCGAGTACTGGTACCTGGTCGACCCCGGCCCCGACAACACGGTGCTCGTCAGCCGCGGCCGGGACTACGCGTCGGACTCCGGCGACGAGTCGGTGGCCGGTGCCGGCGGCAAGCTCACCTTCACCTTCGAGGCCAAGGGCAAGGGGACCACCCGGTTCACGCTGCTGCACTGCACCTTCACCACGTGCCAGGGCAACACCTCCACGCTGCCCCCCGAGACGACCGGGCCCTCCGCCACCCCGACTGCGGGGGCGGCCTCCCCCTCCCCGGCTCCCGAGCGCATCACCTACACCGTCACCGTCAACTGAACCGCAGCGGACCAGTCAGCTGAGACGAGATACCCGAGGCCCCGCCATGAACGACGCCCCGTACCTGCCGGACCGCACGGACGACGAGCTGGCACAGCTCGACATCACCGTCCTGCTGCGTTACGGCCTCACCGCCGAGCCCGGCCCCCGGCGGACCGCCCTGATCGGCGACGGTGCCGCGGCCGCGGCCGTCATCCTCGACCGCCTCGGCACCGAGCCCCGCTCGGTCGCCTTCCTCGCCGACACCGTGCGCGCCGGCGGACTCGCCCGCGCCGCAGAGCTGCCCGAGCCCCTGCCCGGCCGGGAGGCGGCAGTTCTCGTACGGGAGTGGCTGCGGGCCGGCGCCGAACTCGTGGGTGGGATCGCCGCCGACGACACCGCGGCAACCTGGCTGCGCGCCGTCGCGACCATCATCGAAATGAAGCAGCTGACCCGGGCGCGCGGCCGGAGTACGTGATCTGAGCAGCCGATCCGAGTGCGGCGGCGGGTGTGGGGCCACCGGGCGCCGAGCTGACCGGGGGCTTTACGGAGAGGACCCGTCCCGCCCCCGAACCCGGCGCCGGCCATGAGCGCACCTCGCACAGTGGTCGGCCCGACCGCAAGCCCTCGGTCAGCCCGGCGCCCTTTACCCGTTGCTGGACGGCGGGGCGTCTGACGCTCACGGGCGACGGCGCGGCGCTGGAAGTGGGTGACTCGCAGATCCTGTTCGACGTCGCCGATCCGCCGCCACCGGCTGCGGTTGACGGAACGTGGGTCGAGGTCCGTGTCGAGCGCGACAGCGTCAGCCTGTATCCCTGCCTGCTGTGATGCACGCGAGGGCGAGGCGGCTCTGCCGCCGTTCAGATACCTCGCCAGTTCGGGGTTGATTCGCGGGTGAGTCTGCGGTTCGTGAGGTCGATCATCGCTAAGTCTCTGCGCGTCCAGAACGCCAAAGTGGCGTCAATATCCAAGTAGCGGACTGCGGTTCAACAGCAGCAGCATCAGGCAGATCACCGCGGCCGGCTTGTCGGCGTCACGGCGATAGCCCCAGTCGGCCAGGACCTTGAAGATTCGTCGGACGGCACCGTCGATGAGATCGTCCCCGAATACCCGACGGGCCAGGGCGCGTCATCCCGCGCTACGGACCAGCATCCGACCCATCAGCGACCGAACATCGCGTGGACCTCTGAACGAGCGAGTCACGAGGCCTCGACCAGGCGGGGCCGGCCCTGGGGAATTACGTGAACTTGCCCCTGGAGAAACCGTGATCGTCGACGATCTACACCCTTACGTCGGTCGGGTAGCCCGAGGGGGAGTCGCACTCTCGGGCTACCCGGCCGTTGCATCTTCGCTTCCCCGGTCCCGGTCTGTCGCGGGGAGGGCGTTGTCGATGAGGACGGCGGCGATGGCGGCGGCGGCGGGGAAGGATTCGGCGTTGAGGACTCGGGTGCGGGCCGAGGCGCCATCGAGGAGCAGCGCCAGTTGTTCGCCGAGCTGTTCGGGGTTGGTGGCGCCGGCTTCGCGGGCCGTATCGGCGAGCCGCGCGGCGATGGCGAGCTTGTAGTCGCGTGCGTATTGGGACGCGGGGTGTTGGGGGTCGTGGATTTCGACGCTCGCCGCGATGTAGGGGCACAGGGGCGTGAGCTCCTCCGGGCCGGATGTGGGGACCTCGAAGGCGGCGAGGAGTCGTTCGCGGGGCGTGAGGTCGGTGCGGTCGAACACTCCGGCCATGATGTCGGGATCGAATCGGCGCAGGTATTCGGCGACCAGGTCGTCCTTGCCGGTGAAGTGCTGGTAGGCCGTGCGCTTCGAGACCTGGGCCACTGCGCAGAGTTGGTCCATGCCGGTGCGGTTGATGCCCTGGGCGCGGAACAGTTGCTGTGATGCGCTGAGGATGCGCTCGCGCGCACCCCTGCCGCGGCGCAGGCCCTGGGGGCCCTTCTCCAGCTTCGTCATGACTCCATCATAGCCCAGTGCGGTACTGGTCGGTATACATAGCTTGCGTTCCCACTGCTCGGCGGATACGTTTAAGTACACAACTCGGTGTACAAAGGAGTGGTCGTGGGAAAGCTCGATGGCAAGGTAGCGGTGATCACGGGCGGGTCGACCGGCTTGGCGCTGGCCGGCGCGAAGCTGTTCGTCGAGGAAGGGGCTCATGTCTTCATCACGGGCCGGCGGCAGGAGGCGCTGGATGACGCCGTCAAGGTGATCGGCCGGAACGTGACCGCCGTGCAGGGTGATGCGGCCGACCTGGACGACCTGGACCGTCTGTACGAGACGGTCAGGCGGGAAAAGGGCTCGATCGACGTGCTGTGGGCGAGTGCCGGCATGGGTGAGCAGGGCAAGCTCGGCGAGATCACCGAGGAGCAGTTCCATCGCACGTTCTCGCTGAACGCGCGCGGCACGCTGTTCACGGTGCAGAAGGCGCTGCCGCTGCTCAACGACGGTGGCTCGATCTTCATGACCGGGTCGAGCGCTTCGCTCAGGGGCTTCCCCGGGTGGAGTGTGTATGCGGGGAGCAAGGCCGTGCAGCAGGCCTGGGCCCGTGTGTGGCTGAACGAGCTGAGGGACAGGCGGATCCGGGTGAACGTGCTGACCCCCGGCCAGGTCGCCACGGCCAAGCAGGAGGAGTTGTTCGACGAGGAGACGAAGCGGCAGTTCGAGTCCCTGATCCCTCGGGGCGAGATGGGCCGCCCCGAGGAGATCGCGACGGTCGCGCTGTTCCTCGCCTCGGACGACTCGAGCTATGTGAACGGGCTGGAACTGACCACCGACGGCGGCACCACGGTGATCTGAACACACATATGTGCGGGCACACCCGCACATGGCTCGGCACAGACGAAACGAAGCGAAAGTTCGAGAGCAGGGAAGAGAGCGCACCTCATGAGCAGCATCAGCATCATCGGCACCGGGAACATGGCCCGTACCATCGGCGCGCTGGCGGTAGCGGGCGGCAACACGGTCGAGGTCCTGGGCCGCGATCACTCCAAGGCCGCTGACCTGGCCAAGGCTCTCGGCGGCGGCGCCACGACGGGAGAGTGGGGCGCCGTCCCGGCCGGGGACATCGTCATCGTGGCCCTGCTGTTCGACAGTGTCGTGCCGGCCGTCGCCAAGTACGGAAGCGCCCTCGCGGGCAAGGTCATCGTCGACATCAGCAACCCCTTCAATTCCACGCTCAACGGTCTGGCTCACCGCGAGGTCACCTCAATCGCCCAGGAAGTCGCCAAGGTGGCCCCGGCCAGTGCCAGCGTGGTGAAGGGATTCAACACCGTGTTCCGTCATGTCCTGGAGAACGGCCGGCCCGACGTGTTCATCGCTGGCGACAACGTGCAGGCCAAGGCGGACGTGGAGGCGTTCATCAAGAGCCTCGGGTTGCGCCCGCTGGACGCCGGTGGCCTGGAGATGGCGCACTGGCTGGAAGGAGCGGGTGTGCTCACGATGGGCCTCGCCCGCCACGGGGTGGGAGGCTGGGACTTCGCCCTCGGCGTCACGGAACTTCCCGCCTGAGCCGCACCGGAGAGATACTCGCGATGAGGCTTGGAGCTGCTTCGGCGACGTCACCACCGCCGAGTCCACCCCGACATGGCGCGGCGCAAGAAGCACCCGCGGCCACGCAGTCCGGGACAAGACAAAGGGGCTGAACGCCCTCTAAAGAGTCCGCTCGACGGTACATCCGAGGGACAGCGGTGAAACCCCTGGTTGTGGCGTGGTGGCGGACGATGTGCACGGGACGAGCAGGCCCAGCTCGGTGCGTCGGCGCTCCTCGAGGAACTCGATGCGCTGAGCCTGCTCGTCGGTGAGCACATCGCACACCCAGTCCCAGTGCAGTGCCACCTGGTCACCGGGGGAGAGCCGGTCGATCAGCGTCTGCCCATCGGCCGTGTGGCGCACTTCCTCCTCCCGCCACGCGCCGTCGGCCAGTCCCGTACCGTCCCAGCACAGCGGGCGTGAGCGTACCGTCGCCACGTCGCTGTCGGCACGGATGACCACTCCCGTACGGATGCGGCACCGGTCGAGCACGGTGAGGGCGGTCGGGTGCCCGCTCGATCGCAGTATCGGCGCCCAGGGATACACCTCGAACACCTGGAAACTGTGATGGGCCAGCGCGCGCCGCCCGGCCTCGCGCCAGGTGCCGCCGAGCTGCCCCCGGAACCGGTCGGTCATGCGCTCCACGAGAGCGGCGGGATCGGCCAGGTCCAGCAGCTCGTTGCCGATCCAGTAGGCCTCGACCACCCGCGCGTCGAGCGGGTCCTGCACCCCGGCCGTCTCCGCGAGGAACTGGAGATAGCACCAGGCACCCTCGAACTGCCTGGCCCGCCGCTCGATGTCGGCGGTCGCGTCACGGCGCAGGAGAGCCGCCGCGTCGGCGGGGCCGCAGTAGCCGAGTTCATTGGGCGGGTAGGCGTATCGCGCGAACAGCAGCGCGCCCTCGGCACTCACTCAGCAGATCCTCGGTAGTTGTTCGCCGATCGGAAGCCCGATCACCCGGCTCCCGCCCAACGCGGTCTTCGCGACCACCATCCCGGCGTGGTCCGGAACGCAGCTGCCGACCCTGCATGCGGACCTGCCCAGGGGGTGGGACTGCATCGCGGCCAGTACCCGGTCCGCGTCCTCGGCGGGGACGATCGCGATCAGCTTGCCCTCATTGGCCACCTGGAGCGGGTCGAGCCCGAGCAGACTGCACGCGTCCCGCACCGTGGGCGGCACGGGCAGCAGCCGCTCGACCAGTTCGATGCCCACGTCCGAGGCGCGGGCGATCTCGTTGAGCGAAGCCGATACGCCCCCGCGCGTGGGGTCCCGGAGCGTATGGAGGTCCGCACCGGTGGCGAGCATCGCGGCGACCAGTCCGTGCAGCGGAGCGGTGTCGCTCTCGACCGTCGTACCGAATTCGAGTCCCTCCCGACAGCTCATCACGGCCACGCCGTGCACGCCGATGTCGCCGCTGACGAGCACGGCGTCGCCGGGACGCGCCCGGCGGGCGTGGATGTCGACACCGGGAGGGACCACGCCGATGCCCGAGGTGTTGATGTAGACGCCGTCACCACTGGCGCGCTCCACGACCTTCGTGTCCCCGGTGACCAGGCGTACGCCGGCGGCCTCGGCGGCCCGTCCCACGGCCTGGGCGATCCGGCCGAGGGCGCTCAGTCCGGTGCCCTCCGCGAGGATGAAGGCGGTCGAGAGGAACAGGGGCGTTGCGCCGGACATGGCCAGGTCATTGACCGTACCGTTCACCGCCAGGTCACCGATCGACCCGCCGGGGAAGAACATCGGCTTCACCACGAACGAGTCCGTGGAGAAGGCGATGCGGGTTCCCGAGCCGATCCGCAGGACGGCGGAGTCACCGAGGTCGGCGGCTGCCGCGGCACCGTACGCGGGCAGGAACAGGTGCTCGATCAGCTCGCCGGACATCGCGCCGCCGCCCCCGTGGCCCATGACGACGGACGGGGTGTCCCGTAGCGGTACGGGACAGGTCCATCCCTCGAAGTCGAGGTCGGGCACTTCTGCCGTCACGTCGGTCGCTCCGAACCGTTCGGTCACGTCTTGCATCGCGTCAGTCACTTCGCATCGACCAGTTCGAGCCGGCGGTGGGTGTAGTACGCGGCGCACGCGCCCTCGGACGACACCATGGTCGCGCCGAGCGGGTTCCTCGGCGTGCACTCCTTGCCGAACGCCTCGCACAGGTGCGGCTTGATCAGGCCCTGGAGTACCTCGCCCGACCGGCAGAGCGACGACTCGGCGGTGTGGATGCCGGTCACGTCGAACCGCTGCTCCGCGTCGAACGCCCGGTACTTCTCGGAGAGCCGCCAGCCGCTACGTGGAATCGCCCCGATGCCCCTCCAGGTCCGGTCCGTCACCTCGAAGACATCGGCGAGCATCTCCATGGCGGGTAGGTTGCCCTCGTCGCGAACGGCCCGGGGGTAGGCGTTCTCCACCTCGTACCGGCCCGCCTCGAGCTGGATGATGGTCCGGCGGACGCCTTCGAGGATGTCCAGGGGCTCGAAGCCGGTGACCACGATCGGCACCTTGTACTTCTGGGCCAGCGGCGGGTACTCGGCCGTTCCCATCACGCTGCACACATGACCCGCGGCCAGGAACGCCTGCACCCGGCAGGTCGAGGATTCCATGATCGCGGCGATCGCGGGCGGGACCAGTACGTGGGAAACCAGCAGGGAGAAGTTGCGCACCCCGAGCTTCTTGGCCTGGTACACCGTCATGGCGTTCGCGGGGGCGGTGGTCTCGAAGCCGATTCCGAAGAAGACGACCTCGCGGTCGGGGTTCTCGCGGGCCAGTTTCAGCGCGTCGAGGGGCGAGTACACCACGCGTACGTCGCCGCCGGCGCTCTTGACGGAGAACAGGTCCTGGCTGCTGCCGGGCACGCGCAGCATGTCACCGAACGAGCAGAAGATGACGCCGGGGCGGGCTGCGATCGCCAATGCCCGGTCGATCATCTCCAGCGGGGTGACACAGACGGGACACCCAGGTCCGTGGATCATCTCCACGCTGTCCGGCAGGAGTTGGTCGATGCCGTGTCGGATGATCGAGTGGGTCTGGCCGCCGCAGACCTCCATCATCGCCCACTTCCGGGTGGTGGCCGCGTGGATCTGGTCGATCAGCTTCTTCGCGAGATCCGGGTCGCTGAACTCTTCGAGGTACTTCACAGGCCGGCTCCTTCGGGGGATGCGCTCTGCTGAGCTGCGCGTTCGAAGCCGTCGCCGAACTCCTCGGCGAGGATGCCGAGGCGCTCGAAGTTGGCGAGGGTGTCCTGTGCCGACCGTTCGTCGAGTCGCTGGATGGCGAATCCGACGTGCACGACGACGTATTCACCGACGGTCACATCAGGGATGTACTGGAGGCACACCTCCTTGCGCACCCCGCCGAAGTCGACCTCGGCCATCACCGTGCCGTCGACTTCGGCGGTACTGAGGACACGCCCCGGAACAGCCAGACACATGGTCCCTCTTCTCTGTGGATCCCTCTTGGGGTACGGGTTGCCGCGGCGTCAGCCCGATGCGGCGATCATGAGCTGGCCCAGGGCGATCCCGCCGTCGTTCGGCGGGAGCAACCGCGGCCGCAGGACGGTGAAGCCTTGCTCCCTCAGGCCGCGTTGGGTCGCTTCGAGCAGTACGGCGTTCTGGAAGACGCCGCCGCCCAGGGCCACGGCATCGAGGCCGGTGTCCGTGCGGCACAGGTCCGCGAGGTCGACCACCAGAGCGGCGACCGCGGCGTGGAAGCGCGCGGCGATCAGCGCGGCGGGAACACCGGCCCTCACGTCGGACACCACGGCCCGCACGACCGGGCCCGGGTCGGCGACGGTGGGTTCCTTTCCCGTACCGGGCCGGATTCCGAAGCGGTGGCCGCCCTTCGGCGTTGCGAAGCCGGCTGCCGCGGAGCGGGCCAGGGCCTCCAGTTCCATAGCTGCCTCCGCCTCGTAGGCCACCTCGTGCCGTACGCCGGCCAGGGAGGCGACCGCGTCGAAGAGCCGGCCCATGGACGACGTGGGCAAGCAGCCGAAGCCGGTGGCGAACTGGTGTGCCAATACGCCGCGTTCAGCGGGTGGGCAGGCCCGGACCGCGGGCAGGTCCTCGTCCCAGGGGATGCCCGCCGCGTGCAGATGCGCGAGGGCCATCCGGTACGGACGGAGGACACTCGCGTCGCCTCCGGCCAGCGGTACGTAACCGAGGTGCGCGGCCCTGTGGAACGACGCGTAGCCGGCCACCAGGACCTCGCCGCCCCAGGCCGCCCCGTCGTCGCCGTGGCCGGTGCCGTCGAAGGCGATGCCGATCACGCGCTCGTCCGCACCGAGGCCGTGCTCCGCCATCACGGACGCGATGTGCGCGTGGTGGTGCTGCACCGTGCGGACCGGCCGTCCGGCCGCGTGGGCGCGGGCCCAGTCGCCGGAGCGGTAGCCGGGGTGGCGGTCGGCCACCAGCCCGGCAGGCGCGACCCCGGTGAGGTCCTCCAGGTGCTTCTCGATCCGGGTGAGCGCGTCGACCGTGGACAGGTCGTCCATGTCGCCGATGTGCTGGCTCAGCCAGGCGTAACGGCCTTCGGCCACCGCGCAGGTGTTCTTCAGATCGGCGCCCACGGCGAGCGTCGGGGGAACGTCGAAGGGCAGCGCGAGCGGCAGCGGGGCGTATCCGCGCGAGCGGCGGAGCGGCAGTTCCGCGCCGGCCGCGAAGCGGCTGACCGAGTCGTCGCACGGCACATGGATCCGCCGGTCGTGCCGGAGCCAGGCATCGACCAGCGGGGCGAGGACGGTCAGCGCGTCCCCGTCGTCCGTGACGATCGGCTCGCCCGACAGATTGGCCGACGTCATCACCAGTACGTCCGGGCCCGGCCGGTCGTCACCGATCCCGAAGAGCAGGACGTGCAACGGGGTGTACGGAAGCAGCAGTCCGAGCTGGGGACTGCCGGGTGCCACGGCTTCGGACACCCCGGCCCCGGGCCGGTCAGTGTGCCGGGGGAGGAGCACGATCGGCCGGCGGCCACAGGTCAGGAGCTCTTCCTCGTCCACCGTGAGGCTCACCAGTTCCCGCGCGACGTCGAGGCCCGGGACCATGACCGCGAAGGGCTTGCCGCCGCGCCGTTTGCGTCGGCGCAGCTCGGCCACGGCGTCGTCGTTGCGGGCGTCGCACACCAGGTGATAGCCCCCGAGGCCCTTGACCGCGACGATCCTGCCGTCGGCGAGGAGCTCCCGCGCGGTCCGCAGCGCGTTCGCATCGTGGGACGGGGACACACCGTCCTTGCCGACGAGTTCGAGCCGTGGTCCGCAGTCGGGGCAGGCGATCGGCTGGGCGTGGAAGCGCCGGTCGCGCGGATCCTCGTACTCCGCCCGGCAGGTCCCGCACATCTCGAAGTCCGCCATCGTGGTGGCGCCCCGGTCGTACGGAAGGCCGGTGACGATCGTGAAGCGGGGGCCGCAGTGCGTGCAGTTGATGAATGGGTGGCGGTGGCGCCGGTTCGTCGGGTCGCCGAGCTCGTCGAGGCAGTCCCGGCAGGTGGCGATGTCGGGCGAGACGAGCGTTCTGGCCCGGTCGGATGTGCTGGTGGAGCGCTCGATGGCGAAGCCCGTACCCCCGCGCGTCGGCTGTTCGCTCGTGCGCACGTCCTCGACGACCGCGAGCGGCGGGGCGTCGGTACGGAGCCGGCGGCCGAACTCCTCCACGGCCTCGGCCGGTCCCTCGACCTCGGCGAGCACTCCGTCGCCGGTGTTGGTCACCGAACCCGTGAGCATCAGCTCCGAGGCGGTGACGTAGACGAAGGGCCGGAAGCCCACGCCCTGCACGACACCGCGCACCTCGAACCTTCGCCGGATCCGCTGCTCCCGGCCCCGGCCCATCATCTCCAGGCCCGACAGGGCCTCCCGGGCCTTCGCGCGGTCGATGAGCTCGACGGCGAAGCCCATGTGGAGAAGCACCCAGTCGTCGCAACCGGGTGCCTCGTCGAGCATGCCGATGTTGACGCGGCGTCGGGCGCCCTCCACGTCCACCAGAGCCAGCTGGCCCGCATACCCGTCCACGATCTCCACGACGCGGCCAGGGATTCCTAGGCACATGATCAGGGTCTCCGGGGTTCGGCGCTGTTCAGGGACGCGGCCGGCACGAGCTGCCGGACCAGGGTGTGCACTGCCTGGATCGCCTCGGGCACCGCCTTGTCGACGGCTTCGCTGAGCCCGATGCCCTCCTCGACACCGGCGGGCGTGCAGCCGACGAGGTAGGTGAGCGGAAGAGTACCGCCCAATTGATCCAGGTTTGCAAGGACAGCTACCGGATTCATCCCATGAGCGTCGAATTCACCCGTACCGAGGTCCTCCACGCCGATGCGGAGCACCGTCACCTCCCCGGGTACGCCGCCCCCCGGGTACGCGTCGACGAGGACCAGCGCGTCGTACCCGTCGAGCAGGTCGTACGCGAGATGCATGCCGCGGATCCCGTAGTCCACCACCCGGGCCTGCGGGGGCATCCCGTCGGCGCGGGCCAGCCGGCGTACGACCTCCGGGCCGAAGCCGTCGTCGCCGAGGAACAGATTGCCGATGCCCGCCACCAGCACCCGGGCGGCCGTGTCCGGTTCCTGCGTCATCCTCGGCTCAGCCGCCACCGGACTGGAGGTCGGGCGATTCCGGGTCCTGGGGCTTCTTCGGCTGTACGGAGGTGTCGGAGCGCTCGTCCGAGGTGCCCGAGGGGCGGTCGGCCGGGCCGGCCGACGGTTTGTCCGAGCCGGTGTCGCGGGACCCCTTCGGGCCCCGTTCCTCCTGTGGCTCCTCCTCGACGCTGCTGTTCTTCTCCGGTGTGTCCGCCATGGGGTGCTCCTCACTCACATCATTCGGATCGGGGGATTCACATCGAACGGATTCGCAGGTAGCGGCGGATGTCGGGGATCGACCTGATCCCGACCCCCACGGCGACGAGCGCCACGGCCGCCGCGACGCCGACGGTGATGATGCCCAGGTTCTTCACGATTGGTTCTCCTCTCGGTGCTGCGCCGTCTCCTCGACGGACAGGGGTGTCAGCTCGTCGGGCGCGAAGTAGAAGTAGCGGCCGTACCAGTCGTGCAGGTCCGAAGCCGGGTCGTCGACAAGGACCAGGGCGACGTGCGTACCGCCGTCCACGTCCGCGAGAACCGCGGTCACCCGGGCCACCTGGCCGGCGAAGAACAGGTCCTGTGCGTCGGCACGCCGGGAGGGATGGACCCGGACCAGGCTGCCCTTGGCCACCCTGACCCCGTCGATCATCACCGCGTCGCTTTCGGGCCGCACCGAGGCATCGGCCGCCGGGTCCCACCAGGGTGCGCCCGCGGTGTCGAAGGCGGCGGGCTCGACGTCCCGGACGTCGGCCGCCTGCCCCGCGAGCGCCGCCGGCTGGGGCGGGTGGGGGTCGCGCAGCAGTCCGTGCAGCTGCTGGAGGTCGGCGGGCGACATGCCGTCGCACCGGTCGATGATCTCCCGGGCGCGGGGATCGGTGGCCCGGGCCTCCGCCTTCTCCTCCTCCGTCATGGTCATGACTCGGAGGGTGAGGATCTCGTCGATCTCGGTCGAGTCGAACAGGGCACCGGGGCTCTGCTCGGCGACCTCCGGGTAGTCGTACAGGATGATCGGCGCGCCGAGCAGGGTGTCTGTCGTCCCCTTCGGGCCGACCAGCACGGGCCAGCACCTGCGCTGTCGGCAACGGCCGGCGGCTGCCGCCGCCCCGGCGGGCGGTTCGAGCAGTGAGACGAACTCGGCGTCGTGCGCGCGGATCAGGAGATGCGCGCCGATCAGCGAGGACCGGATCGCGGCGTCCTTGGTGGCGGCCGGCTCCGGGTGCTCGTTGCGCACCGCCACGGAGAGGCGTACGTATCCGCCGTCGACGACGGGTCGCGCACGGACCCGGAACGCCAACGGCAGTCGGCGCCGCACGATCCGGCCCACCTCCACGCCCTGCGCGTCGGTCACAGGCTCGATGTCCTCACCGCCCGGGACCCGGTGGACGGCGTCCGCCTCCTCCGCCAACGGCAAGGCCGTCAGGACGACTTCCTGTTCGACCGCCTCGTCCCAGGACATCACCGACACCCCGTCGACGGTGAGGTGGTCGACCGGTGCCTCCACTCCGTCCTCGCCCATGGTCCGTACCTCGCGGACCTGGAGCTGGAGGAAGCGCAGATGCACGGTGACGGCCGCCGGCCAGTCGTTCGGTGCCAGCAGGCACTGCATCTCCATCTCCGGCTCCTCACTGAAACTCGCCCCCGTGGCGTGCGGCGGGCCGAGGACCCCGAACTGCCAACGTGAGCGGTTCTTGTGCGAGCTCGCTCGGTACGGGTAGAGGAGGTACCCCTCGTAAAGGACGGCGTCGGCGATCGAACGCACCTGGTCAAGGCTCACAGGACCACCTCGTCGTGCTCGGCCAGGAGGGCCTGGACCGTCTCGTCCCAGCTGATCAGCCCGCGCCGGGCCCGGAAGTCCGCGAAGCGCGCGAGCACCTCGTGGTCCAGCCTGATCCACCCGGTGTTCGGGAAGTGCGCCGCCACCATGCGCCGCCACACCTCGACCGGCATCGAGTACCGGGCTTCGCAGTCCCACGGCACCTGCTCGACCCCGAAGCCCTTGCTGCCGCGGGTGAAGACCGTGCCGGAGAACATCAGGGCAAGGGGGACCGAACCCTCTCCCAGTGCGTGCAGATAGCGGGAACCGATCACGTCGAAGTCGTATGTGCAGGGCAGGGCGAGGTCGACCTCGGTCGTGCCGCTGAACCCCTGCACCGTGGTGTCGCAGCTCATCCACTGGAACGGCTTCAAGGTGTCCGTCCAGCGGTCCCGGCCGCCGAACAGTGCCACCAGCCCGCTCTGTTCGGCATCGTCGTAGTGGCGTCGCTGCGGCTCGATGCGGACCTGGCAGTGCAGCGCGATGGCGTGGATGCGCCGGCCCGTCCGCTCCTCGATCCGCAGTCGAGCGGTCAGCTGCGGCGCGGCCGTGTACGGCTCGGCGAAGACGTCGAGCACGGAGAACGCGAAGTCGTTCACTGCGCTCCGATCCCGGCGGCGGGCCGGCTGCGGTCCGCCACCCGCGCGAAGAAGTCGTCCGTCGCGGCCCGCGCCTCGGAACCGCCGTCGAACCCGCGCCACAGTGTGCGCAGTTGCCCCACCAGTTCGTAACAGGCGTCGATCGGCACCAGATGGCACGATCCGCCGCTCCCTTCCGTGCGCCGGATCAGCAGCGCCTCCACGTCGGGACGCAGCACGGTGAGTTCCGGGCTCGACTCGACGACGGCCGCCCAGGCGTCCAGCGGCAGCTCCGACTCGGTGGCCCCGGCGGGGCCCGGGTAGAACGCGACCATGCGGTCCATGACGGAGTTGTGGAACAGGAAGGCGAGCCCCACGGGAATCTGTAGTTCGTCCCAGGCACGCCCGTCCACGGTCAGCCCGTCGAAGTGCAGATAGCGCTCGGGGACCGCTCGGTAGCGCAGCTGTGCCCCCTCGTCGGTGAACAGCAGATAGCAGGCCCGGCAGCCGCACATCAGGGCGCGGCTGTCGAGGTTCACCACATGGGGGTGGCCCTCTCCGATCGGCGCCGCACACATCTCGCAGCGCTCACCGGCAGGCGGCTGCGGCCGGTTGCGTGTGAGGCGCAGCAGGGTTGATGCCGGGGAGGCGGAACGGCCGGCCGCGATCACGGCGCCACCGCCGCGGGCACCGACACGGAGACCGTGGCACCGTCCGACAGCAGCGGCAGCGGGGCCAGGTGCACACCGTCCTCGTCGAGGCAGACCCCGGCCCGCCGCACGTCGTAGTGCGCACGGCACACGGCGCAGCGAAGGATCGCGTCCCCGGGCCCACCGCCCAGCCGCCGCGTCAGCGTGGCGCCCTCGAACGGCCGCTCGCAGCGCGCGCACCGGTCCTCGAAGGCGAGGAGGTCCGCGCCCACACGGCAGACCACCACCGGCATCCTGCCGACTTCCACCCGGATCACTGCGCCGGACTCCAGCCCCGACAGCTCCGGCACGACTTCCCAGGAGGCGCCGTCGTCGCCGGCCGCAGCGTCCGCGTGCAGCCGGGCGAACAGAGAGTCCACCGGCACCAGCGGCCCCGCCGCACCGGCATCCTCGTCGGCCGCGGTCTCGACCTCGATCGATGTGATCTCCGGAGCCGCCGCCTCCACCGCCCCCTGCACGGCCAGCTTGAGCGTGACCGAGGACGAAGGGCAGCCGTCGCAACTGCCCAGCAGCCGCAACCGGACAGTGCCGTCGTCGGTGACAGCGAGCAGCTCGACATCACCGCCGTGCGACCCCAGATACGGCCGCACACTCTCCAGCGCCTGCTCGACCCGGGTCTCCACGCCGTACGGGTGCAGCCCGTGGACCAGCAGGACGCTGGCCACCAGGTCGTCGCCGGCCAGGGCGGCCAGGACGTCGTCGTCCAGCCGCCCCTGCTCGTGCACGAGGTCGAGCAGCCGTTCCAGCCCGGCGCCGTAGAAGTCGGCGACGAGCCGGACCAGTTCCTCGCTGCGTTCGCGGGCGACCGCGCCGCCCGAGCCGCTGGCGGCGATCAGGGTGTCGATGCGATCACCGGTCGCCCGCCAGTCGGGCGCGGCCGGGGATTCCTCCTGCGCCATCACTCACTGCCCGCGGACTGGGTGGGGGAGTGCAGGAGTTCCAGCTTCTTGCCCTCGCCGAGATACATGTGCACGCCGCAGGGCAGACAGGGGTCGAAGCTGCGCACCGTGCGCATGATGTCGATGCCCTTGAAGTGCTCCCGGTCGTTCTCCTCGAAGATCGGTTGGCCCTGCACGGCGTCCTCGTAGGGGCCGGGAGTGCCGTACGTGTCGCGGGGGCTGGCGTTCCAGGGAGTCGGCGGGTACGGGTGGTAGTTGGCGATCTTGCCGTCCCGGATCACCATGTGGTGCGAGAGGACACCGCGTACCGCCTCGGTGAACCCGCAGCCCACACCCTCTTCGGGCACCTCGAACTTCTCCCAGGTCTTGGTGTTTCCCGAGCGGATCTCCACGAGCGCCTTCTCCGCGAAGTGGAGCGCGCAGGCGGCCGCGTACGCCTGGAAGTAGCTGCGCGCCCGGTTGCGCTCGATGGTGTTGCTCCACTTCGGGACGTGCCACTCCAGCTCCACCGGCCCCTTGAGTGCGGTCTTGGGGAGGTTGATCTTGACGCTGTGGCCGGTGGCCTGGATGTAGCCGATGTCGACCAGGCCGGCCAGCGCGGTGGTCCACAGCCGCGCGAGCGGCCCGCCGCCCGTGTCGAGAGCCAGGTAGTCCTTGCCGTCGAACCACCGGGGTGACATGACCCAGCTGTACTTGTCGTCCAGGTCCCGCTTCTGCGGCTGCGGGTTGGTGTGCTGGTTCCACGGGTGGCGCCGGTCGACCGGATTGCCGAGCGGGTCGTGGGAGACGAAGGTCTCCTGCTCGTCCCAGTCGTTGTAGTACGACGAACCGAGCAGGATCCGGATGCCGAGGTTGATCTTCACCAGGTCGGTGGTGACCAGCTTGCCGTCCACGACCACACCGGGGGTGACGTACATCTTCCGTCCCCAGTCGGTCATGTCCTTGTACTCGAAGTTGCAGTACTCCGGGTCCTGGAAGGAGCCCCAGCAGCCCAGCAGGATCCGCCGGTTGCCGACCTGCTCGTACCCCGGCAGGGCTTCGTAGAAGAAGTCGAAGAGATCGTCGTGCATCGGCACGACCTTCTTCATGAACTCGACGTACCGCTGGAGCCGGGTGATGTAGTCCGTCATCAGCTGAATGGTCGCCACGGTGCCTACGCCGCCGGGATAGAGCGTGGAGGGATGGACGTGCCGGCCCTCCATGAGGCAGAACATCTCGCGGGTCATACGGCTGACCTGGAGCGCCTCGCGGTAGAACTCGCCGGTGAACGGGTTCAGCGACCGCATGATGTCGCCGATGGTCTTGTACCCGTGGGCGTCGGCGTGCGGTGAGGGGGTGCGGTTGGCCTGCTCCAGCACCCCGGGGTTGGTCTCCGCGACCATCTTCTCGCAGTAGTCGACCCCGACCAGGTTCTCCTGGAAGATGTTGTGGTCGAACATGTACTCCGCGGCCTCGCCGAGATTCACGATCCATTCGCCGAGGTGCGGCGGCTTCACCCCGTACGCCATGTTCTGCGCGTAACAGGAACACGTGGCGTGGTTGTCACCGCAGATTCCGCAGATGCGACTTGTGATGAAGTGAGCGTCCCGCGGATCCTTTCCCTTCATGAAGACCGAATAGCCGCGGAAGATGGAACTGGTGCTGTGGCACTCCGCGACCACCTTCTGCTTGAAGTCGATCTTCGTGTAGATGCCCAGGCTGCCGACGATCCGGGTAATGGGATCCCACGCCATTTCGACCAGGTCGTTCTTGCCCCGGCCTCCTCCGGCACCCTTGTGCTGCGTCGCGGTCATTTGTGCCGCCTCATCTTTCTGTCCGTTGCGGTGACCAGCGGTCACTTACCAGGTGCGTGTGGCGCCGGTCTTGAGTTCCCTGCCGGGCTTACGCCATTTCGGTTCGCGGTCCAGGGTGTGGGTGGTGATGTGGCGCAGGCGCCGCATCGTCGACCCGTACAGGCCGACCGCGTTGGTCGAGAGCTTTCCGCCGGGGGGTTCGTCCATGAACGGCATGAACTTGTCCGGGAACCCGGGCATGGTGCAGCCGATACAGATCCCACCGACGTTGGGGCAGCCGCCGATGCCGTTCATCCAGCCGCGCTTGGGCACGTTGCACTTGACCGCGGGACCCCAGCAGCCGAGCTTGACGATGCACTTCGGTGAGCCGTACTCCGTCGCGAAGTCGGCCTGCTCGTAGTAGCCGGCCCGGTCACAGCCCTCGTGAACCGTCGACCCGAACAGCCACGTCGGCCGCAGCGCGTCGTCGAGCGGGATCATCGGAGCCTGGTCGGTGGCCATGTAGAGCAGGTAGGTGAGCGTCTCCGACAGGTTGTCCGGCTGGATCGGGCAGCCGGGGACGCACACGATCGGGATCCCGGCCTTGGACTTCCAGTCCCAGCCCAGGTAGTCGGGGACCCCCATAGCGCCGGTCGGGTTGCCCGCCATGGCATGGATGCCGCCGTACGTCGCACAGGTACCCACCGCGACGACTGCTGTGGCCTTCGGGGTGAGCCGGTCGAGCCATTCGCTGGTGGTCATCGGCTGACCGGTGGCCGGATCGTTGCCGAATCCGCACCAGTACCCGTCGTCGTGCAGTTTCTCGTTCGGGATGGATCCCTCGACCACCAGGACGAACGGTTCCAGCTCTCCGCGATCGGCCTTGAAGAACCATTCGAGGAAGTCGTCCGCACCGCCGTTCGGGCCGCACTCGAAATCGATGAGGGGCCAGTGGACAGCGATCTTTGGAAGGCCGGGCAGGGCGCCGAGCGCGATCTCCTCGATGCTCGGCTGAGTGGCAGCAGTCAGCGAAACGGAATCGCCGTCACAGCTGAGTCCTGCGTTGATCCACAGAACATGGATCAGTGTGTCCTCGGCCTCTACTGCTTCCTTTGTCGGCATGGCAGAGCCGCCTTTCAGGATGACGGCCTACCGGCCATCGGCCCCCACGGATGGGTTCGCGCACATTGGTACCATCAGGCCTCGAATCAAGCGCTCCGGCAACACGGAGAATTCATCGCTCTGTCCCTGGTATTCGGGAGCCGGATGACCGCACACAATGGGCCGGTCGGGTGATCCGGCCGGGATATCGGTCCGGTCGGAAGGCGATACGGGCCCGCCGGAGCCCTACGGTCGGAGCCACCCGCGGGAGAACGAGGCACTGGTGCACGAGCTGGCAATCACGCAGAGCGTCGTCGACTCGGTGTGCGAACGCGCCGCGGGGCGCCCGGTCCGTTCGGTCCGTGTCCGCGTCGGCGTGCTCACCGCCGTGGTGCCCGACTCGATGCAGTTCTGCTTCGGCCTGGTCGCTGAGGGAACGGTCGCCGAGGGGGCGCGGTTGGAGATCGACCAGCCGCCCGGGGCCGGCCGCTGCCGCACCTGTGCCATCGAGTTCACCCTGACCGACCTGATTCTGCTGTGTCCCTGCGGCAGCGCGGATGTGGAGATCACATCGGGACAGGAACTGCAGATCGTTTCCATGAAAGTGGGCTGACCCATGTGTGGTAACTGCGGCTGTTCCGGGGAGTCCGGCGGGACCAGGATCGTGATGCTGCGGCAGGACGATGCACCCGCTCACACACATCCGCATCCGCACACTCATCCGCACGAGACTCTTCAGCCGAACGGCGACGGTGAGACCGTCACCATCGAGCAGAAGGTGCTCGCCAAGAACGATCTCCTCGCGGACCGCAACCGGACGTGGATGACCGGCCGCGGCGTGGTGGCCGTGAACATGATGAGCTCACCGGGCGCAGGCAAGACCACCCTGCTCGAACGCACCATCAGCGACCTCGACGGCCGCCGGCCCATGGCCGTCATCGAGGGGGATCAGGAGACCGGACTCGACGCCGACCGGATCAGGCGCACGGGCTGCGCCGTGGTGCAGGTGAACACCGGGGCGGGATGCCACCTGGACGCGGAGATGATGCGGGACGCCCTCACGGCGCTGTCCCCGGCCGAAGGCTCACTGCTCATGGTCGAGAACGTCGGCAACCTGGTGTGCCCCGCCCTGTTCGACCTGGGGGAGCGCACCAAGGTTGTGATCATCTCGGTCACCGAGGGCACGGACAAACCGCTCAAGTATCCGTACATGTTCGCCGCCGCCGACCTGATCCTGATCAACAAGGCCGATCTGCTGCCCTACGTGGACTTCGACGTCGAACAGTGCGCGCAGCACGCGCGCTCGGTGAATCCGGACGTGCGCGTGCTGACGGTCTCCGCGACCACCGGGGAGGGCCTGGCCCACTGGTACGACTGGCTGGCGGAACAGTGGTAGCCGCTCCACTGTCGGGGCGCGGTCAGCCTCGTGGGGGGCGCTGAACCGCGATGCCGGACGCTGGGCGTTCCTTGCGTACGAACGCCCGGCGCAGGCCATGGTACGGATGGTGCGGGTCCGCGAAGATGCGTCGCATGCGGACGAGCTCGGCCTCGCGGTACGGGGCCAGGTCGACCCGGTCCCGCTCCGCCTTCTTCGCGTTGATGCGGGACGGCAGCGCGGGCAGCGCGGTCAGGTGTGAGGCCAGCGCCCCGACCTCGGAGTCGAACGACCGTGGGTCGCATGCGATCACCCTGTCGATCAGCCCGAGCCGGCAGGCCGCCGTGGAGCTGACCGGCTGAGCCTCCTGCATAAGCCGGTCGGCTGTTGCTGCCCCCACTCGCCGTGGCAGCGTGTATGTCCAGTACTCCGATCCGTACAGCCCCATCAGGCGGTAATGCGGATTGAGTACCGCACCCTCCCTGCACCACACCTCGTCGGCGGCGAGAGCCAGCATCACCCCGCCCGCCGCGGCATTTCCGGACAGGGCGGAGACGACCAGCCGGTCCGTGGTGGTCAGAACCGCTTCCACCAAGTCGTCCATGGCATTGATGTTGGCCCAGGACTCGGCGCCGGGATCCGACGACGCCTCGATCACGTTGAGGTGGATGCCGTTGGAGAAGAAGTCCCGGCCACCGCCGATGACCAGCACCGAGGTGGGCCGAGAACAGGCGAACCGGTAGGCGCTGAGCAGGCGTTGACACTGCTCCGTGCTCATCGCGCCCCCGCGGAACGAGAAGGACAGGAAGCCGGTCCCGGCCTCCTCCCGGTAGCCGATCTCGGACCAGGTGTCCTCGTGCCCCGCCCTGTGCAGCGGAGCCGGCCGCACCGGTACGGCGGACAGTCGCCCGGCCAGCGCAGACGTGGCAGGGAGCTTGAAGGTGGCCGGACCGCCCGGCGCACGCCGGGGCCGCAGCTCGGGGATCCACACCGCGCCATCGGTGGTCGCCCGGCAGATCGCACCGTCCCGGGTGGCCACCAGTTCCCCCGGCCGTCCGCTCAGCCGGGGCTCGGGGTGCCCGCCGTGCAGGAACCACTCGTCGCCGAGCAGTTCGTCCAGTACGCCGGGCTGGGAGTCCGCCGCCCTGAGCTTGCGGACCACTGTTGCTGTGGAGTCCGACCGCCAGTCGATGCGGCGCGAGGACTGGCGGAACAGGGGGCGGAGGCCTTCGCCGGCGCCGGAGGTCTGCGGAGCCGGGGTGTACGTTCCGGACGCGAAGCGACCGACGGCCAGGAGCACCGCCTCCGCGGCGGCGTCCGAGACTTCGTTGCGGTACAGATCGCTCTTGCCCACCGGGGGCAGCGAGCAGGAAGCGGTGGCCCATACGTCGCCGGCGTCCATCTCCGCATTCGCCTGCAGGACGGTCACGCCCCAGTCGCTCACGCCCTCGTGGACGGCCCAGTCGAGGGAGGAGGGCCCTCGGTCGCCGACCGGCCCCGGATGAACGATGAGACAGGTGTGAACCGACCACACGTCCCTCGGAAGCGCAGTCTTGAGGTACGGCGCCACTACAAGGTCCGGGCATTCCCGGTGCACGGCCTCCCGGACGGGGTCGTCCCCGTGCGCGAGCTGCACGGCCACGGAGTGTCCGTGGTCCCTGAGCTCGGCCTGAACACGTTGGGTGAGGCTGTTGAATGCGCTCGCGACAAGCAGGATGTGCACGGCGATCTCCCGGTGGCTGCGGTCGTCCCGATCGAGGGTGAGCGTGCATTGCTGCTCGCCGGGACGGACCCGGCCGGAACATGCCGGGATTTCACTCGAAAGCGCACGCAGCGGAAGGGAACGAGGTCCGTCCGTCAACCGATTCGCTGTCGGCGACGTGGTAACGGCCACCGCTGGGCTGCCGAGCCGTCGAGGGTGTCACATGCCGTACGGAGCCGGGTGGGTTCCGACGCTCCTGCATACTCCGGCGGTGCAGGCGTCCGACCCGCCGCAGGACCCGGCCTGCCGAACGGCTCGACGTCAGCCCGTACTACCTCACGCAAGCCGGCTGACACAGGTGCTCACCCCGGCAGCTCCGCATCAGCGCGCACCTGGGCGCCGCACTGCCCTGTCCGGGGCTCCCCACCACGCGTTGAGTCACGGATGGAACCGCCACCGGCCTTCAGAAATGACATCCACCTCGCCGTCCCTGACGCGAACGGCCGTCTCGTCGTCGATGAAGTAGATCGGGAAGTCCGCCCGCGCGGCGATGCGATCAGCCCAGGCGTCGCCCCGCTCGGGGAAATCCGGCGAGTACAGGTGGGGCTTGAGATACCAGTCGAAGAGGCCGAACGGCGGCTCCACGGTCGTCGCGCCGAGCACGTGGAGGTCCGTGGTGTCCCCGATGACGTCGGCGGAGTGTCCGGTGAGATTACGGCTGAAGATCATTGATCCGGCGCTGACCCCCACATAGACCCGGCTCGACAGCGCCTCCAGGAAGCCGTCGGCCAGGCCGTTACCGGTGATGCTGCGCGCGAGGTGGTATTGGTTGCCGCCCTCGACATAGATGACGTCGGCGTGGAGCAGCCGGTCGAGCACCATCTGCCGGGGCAGGCCGTTCAGCTCCAGGACGTCGAACTCCCGCCAGCCGAGGCCGTGCAGCCGGTTCATGTCCGCGACGAACCACCCGTGGTCCCCGGGCTCGGCGACTGATGCCGTGGGAACGAACACGATGTTCGCCGATCCGAACGGCTTTCCCAGCATGTCCCGCAGCGCATCCCGCAGCGTCTCGTTGCGCAGGCCACTCGCCGTCAACAGAAAGTTCATCGGGCGAGCCAAGCACGGCTGACGGACGCGCGCAAACGAACCCAGGATCCACCGATACCGTCATGGCATGGCCGCATCAGGAACGCGCACTGCCTCCGTCGCCTGCACACGTCACGATGGAGCGAGCGGTCAGTCGAGGATGATCGGATTGGTGAGTGCGGCGACGTGCCCGTTGGGATGGCGGACCTCAATGCGAACGAACGCCGAGTGCTCCGGCGTCGTGTCCCACTGCACCACGCCCGCCCCGTCAGCAGGGAGAGACGCCCGGTGAACCTTCCCCCGATCGGTGTGGAAGCTGACGGTCCCCGCCGGCGCACCTCGTACTGCTGCCTGCACTTCCGCCTGCCCACCAAGAGTCGCGAGCCGTTCTCCCACCCCGACAACGCGGCCATCGGCATTGGCGGTGAACGACACGTCCACGTCTGCCGACTCGGCGATCCAGCTGCGGCCGGCACGAATTCCGGCCAGGACCGCCTCGGTGCTCAGCTCTTCAGCGAAGACCACGGTGTGAGGGATGCCGATCTGCCCTTCCAAGTGGGTGTCGCTGTTACCCATCGCCGGCCGCCAGGAGCCCGTGCGGATGTCCGCCGCGAGGCTCCGCCCCCACTCCGCCAGAGCCGCCTCGTTGTCAGCATTCCAGGGCCGGTCCGAAGTCCACAGTCCGTTCCACACCTCCACCACGTCGAAGCCCCGAAAGGGGAACATGAAGTCCCCCGATGGGTAGGGCGCATGCGGGTGCGCGGCCACGCACAGGCCCTCTACTCGATGGACCTCGTCCAGGCGCTTATCGACCAATCCGTCCCTGACCTGGTGGTTCCAGTCGACGACCTTGCCTGGATCGATGCCGAGCGCGAGCCAGTGCCCGGTCTTCGTGGTCACTTCCTCACCGAGAACGATCAAGAAGTCATCGGTGGCCAAATGTCCCCATGCACCCGGGGCCGCGGCTGAGTTGTGCTCCGTTGTCGCGATGAAGTCGAGCCTGGCGGCGTGCGCCCGAACGGCCAACTCTTCAGGGGTGAGTTCCCCGTCCGAGTGGACGGAGTGGACATGGCAGTCCCCGCGGTACCAGGCCGCCCCGCGTCCGACCGCCCGCGCCGACGGGAAGCTCAGGCTCGACAAGGTTCTCCCCTCAAAGTCCTGTCGAGCCAACGCGCAGGCAGGGCAAGCGGTTCCGTCGCACCACTGAGCACCATCTCAGCCGAAAGATCAGACCGAGATCTCATTTTGAAACGATCAGTTGGTCAGCAGTCATAATCAGGAGCGAGGGCAGGCAGCGACGCCGGTGCCCCGGTGTTGCAACTCATGCCTGATCGAGCCGGCTTGCAAGGTGAGGGCGTTCGACAGCGAACCCAGCCGTTTCGGCTTTTGTGACAGTGAACCTAGTCGTGCGAAGTGTGCACGCGGGGGGTGTTGTACGGCCGTACTGGCTGGGAGGGGTACGCCATGACAGTCTCGTTGTGACGGGCTGCCCCCGGAGAACGTGATCCCCGAATGCTGGGCTCAGCTCGTTGTGGAGGGTTGTGTGGCGTCGGCATCTTGGGTGGCGGCCCAGGACGCGAGGAGGCGCAGGCCCTCTTCAGAGGTGGAACCGGGTTCGGCGGTGTAGATGGTCAGAGTGAGGCCGGGTTCGGCTGCCATCTCCAACCCTTCGTGGGCGAGGGGCAGCTCGCCGACGGCCTGGTGGGGGAAGCGCTCGGTGCCGATAGCCGGTGCCGTGGTGGCGGACGTTGTGGGCGCCCCAGCGGGTGCGGAAGTCGTCGCTGCGGCAGCGTCCAGTGCAACCCAGGTCAGCGGCGGGGTAGCACGCCCAGGAGGGTTGCGGTCAGGGCCAGCTTCAAGTAGTCCCTCAGCTCCAAGTGGAAGCGGGCCAGGTCGGGCTCGGCCTGGTAGGCCGCCTGCAGGCTGGGTGGAGGTGTGCTGTACGCCGACAGCGCGCCGGCCATGACCATGGTTTGCAGGCTGAACAGTGTTGCGTTCTCGCCCAGCTCCGGCAGGTACTTCTGGATCAGCGCGGTCATGGTTGTCAGGCGGTCCAGAGAGGCGCGCTTGTAGCGTGCTACGACCTCGACGGAGACGTTGTGTTCCAGGACGCTGCCCTGTGCGCCGAAGAGGTCGCACAGCACCACTCGGCCGGAGAGCGAGCGGCTGAGGATCTCGGCCACCGCTGCCGCTCGCTCGGTCATGGGTAGATTTTCGTCGATGCCGGCGGCCAACTCGCCTGCCAGTTCAGTCAGCCACTCCTGCAGGAAGTGGTCCAGCAATTCCAGCAGCACCGCCTCGCGAGACTCGAAGTAGCGCAGCACGTTCGGCTTCGCCAGGCCTACCCGGCGGCTGAGCTCGTTCAGGGTGACCGCGGCCACAGGCATCTCGTCGAGCATCGCCGACGCCATGTCGAGGATCGCCCGTCGGCGGATCTCCCGCTGCTCTTCGGTTCGCGCCCGCTGGAAAGTCACGATCGCCAGCCTAACTTAGGTACCTGCGGTACGTTGACAACATACCGAAGGTACTTTAACGTTGTCGGCACAAGATACCTTCGGTACGTTAGCTAGTTGGGGGCCTGACATGAGCGAGAAGTGGAAGACGGCGAACATTCCGGACCAGCGCGGGCGGGTGGCCGTGGTGACCGGGGCCAACACCGGACTGGGGTACGAGACCGCCAAGGCGCTCGCCGAGCGCGGGGCGTCCGTGGTGCTCGCCGTGCGCAACGTCGAGAAGGGTGAGCAGGCCGCGGCCCGCATGACCGGCGACGTGACCGTGCAGGCGCTGGACCTGACCTCGCTCGACTCCGTCCGGACCGCGGCGGCGGCACTGCGGTCCCGGCTCGACCGGATCGACCTGCTGATCAACAACGCCGGCGTGATGTACACCCCGAAGCAGACCACCCGGGACGGCTTCGAGATGCAGTTCGGCACCAACCACCTCGGCCACTTCGCGCTCACCGGGCTGCTGCTGGACCTGATGCTGCCGGTGCCCGGCTCGCGCGTGGTGACGGTCAGCAGCACCGGCCACCGCATCCGGGCCGCGATCCACTTCGACGACCTGCAATGGGAGCGGTCGTACGGCCGGGCCGGCGCCTATGGTCAGTCCAAGCTGGCCAATCTGATGTTCACGTACGAGCTGCAGCGCCGGCTCGCCACGCACGGCACCACCGTCGCGGTGGCCGCGCACCCCGGCATGTCCAGCACCGAGCTCGCCCGCAACACCCCCGCGGCACTCCGGCTTCCGCTCACCTGGCTCGCGCCGCTGATCACCCAGACGCCGGCGATGGGCGCGCTGCCGACCCTGCGCGCCGCCACCGACCCCGCCGCGCTCGGCGGCCAGTACTACGGTCCCGGCGGACGCAACGAGGTCATGGGCCACCCCCGGCTGGTCACCTCCAGCCCGGAGTCGTACGAGATAGCCGTCCAGCAGCGGCTGTGGGCCGTCTCCGAAGACCTCACCGGGGTGAAGTTCCCCGTCGTTCAGTCCAAGCAGGCCTCGTTTCCCTCCGGATCGGCCACCACGATGTAGCCCGCGCTGCTGTCCGTTCTGGACACTGTCCGGCTCGGGTAGCCGCAACTACCCCGGACCACGACAGCAGGGGATTTCGTCAGCGAACGCGGGCGCGGCCGTTGCGCCGGCACGACCTCACCGACCACGCCTTGCGCGGCATGGCCCGTTGGTCGCTTCCCCCGAAGCCGGACTCAACGTGCAAGCGACTACGGTCCTGGCGTCGCTGCCGCTTTGGGATCCGCAGCGTTCAAGTCGCGCACGCCTACCGCCGTTACCTGCCAAGCCATTTGGTGATCGATCGGCCACGGTCCTTCGGGGCCCGCGCTCCCTCTGTACGCCTATCGTCCGGCGGGAGCGTGGGAGACCGTCAGGAACCGCTGTGTTCGGGTTCGGAGTTTTCGGCAGCGGGCCTCCCACGCTTCGCGTTGAGCGGATATCGGGGGGAGGGATGCGATGGCTTCGATGGGCCGACCTTGCCTGATCAGGAACACTGTCAGAGCATTGGGCGTGTCGGGACCGTGCCCGGTCGAGCGCCGGTCCGGCCCACGACTGACTCGGACTGGTAGGTCCAAGACGCGCAGCGTCGTTCACAGCGCCGGAGGTGGTTCGACCGCCGAGGAAGCCGCGATCGTGGGTCCGGCTGGAATGACTCCCGTCATGACCTCCTACCCGCCCGCACGTGCCGAATCCCCACGGGCCCGGAACAGCACGAGGGGTTCCAGGAAGTCTGGCAGGCCCGGGCCCGTGGAACCCGGCGTCATCCGGCACGACAGCCGACGCGCGCCCCTGACCGGCACCGCCCCGTACAGGGATCAACGCGACATCACGCAAGACCAACCGGCAGTCGCGATGCAAGGCACCCCAATGGCCCCAATTTTGGCCCTCTGTTGAGCACGTCGCCATCACTGTCATTAGCGTCGCCCCTAGACGGAGGGTCCGTCGTGATCAATTCGGACGGAGTTCGTCACAACCTCAGGTGCCTTGCCTTTGTGATCCCACCCAACGGGTCGCCGTCCGGCGGCTTCGGACAGACCTGGGCGGCCCTGACTTTGTGCACTCCCACAAACATGGAGGCGACCATGGGCTTCGCCGGCCGGCCCTTCGTATTCCTCGCCCTTACGGTTCTCGGCGGCTCTGCCGGGCTGGCTCTCATCGGACCGGCGTCGGCCGACGTAGATCCGCAGAAGACGGCCGCGACTGCGACAACCCACCCTGCCGACGGTTCCTCGGCGAAAAGCCGCACCATCCGCTTGGAGGCCCGGCTGCAAGTCGGCGAAGAGCTGGACCTGGGTGCAACCGGCCGCAGCGTCGGCGACCAGTTCATCTTCAGTGGGAATCTGGTGTCGCCCGAGGGGCCAGAAGAACGCCTTGTCGGACGCTTCGGCGGGTTCTGCGTCATCATCGACCTCGAACGCAACGCGGGACAATGCTCGTCAACCGCGGTGCTGCCGGAAGGACAGATCACCCTCCAGGCCGAGCAAGCCGGAATTCCGGTACCGAGCCCGGTCGTCAACGCGATCACCGGAGGCACCGGGGAGTTCCGTAAGGCGCGTGGCCAGGTGACACAGCGGGTGCTGACGTCGGCGACCTGGCAACTCACATTCGAAGTCTTCGACGTGCAGCCTCATCGGACCGGGGACGGTCGCAGTCCGTCCGAGGTGCCGATGCCCATGCCTCCGTCCTTCCCCGGCAAGTAGTTGCTCAGGCGGTATCGACGCCGCCCGGGATGCAGTGGCGTGAGAGCAGCAGTTTTCGCCCGCGTCAGGTATTCGACAGTCCCTGTCATAGGCCCGTCCTGTCATGGCGCTTTCCAGAAGTCAGCGCCACACCATGCGGAGGTGCGTCATTTCGAATCAACGTCGGCATAGCCCACTGGCCTTCCGCACACTCACGAGCTGGGGCGTCGCCCTGGCCACCGCCACGGCCACCATGGTCACGATCGGCGCAACCACCGGTGGCCCGCCGAACCCTCTGCCAGACGACCCCCAGACCCGCCCGACGGCCGGTCAGGGGAAGGAACCGCAGACCGAGCCCCAGGCGACAGAGCGCCGACGGATCGCCACATCGGTCCTGGACAGGGACTTCAAGTTCACCCTCACCGCTCTGAGGTCGCAGAACGATCCGCTCGCGGCATCCGTGCGCCTCCAGGTCTTCACCTTCAAGGACGGTGCGTGGAGAGAATCGGACCGTGCTCTGGTCGGCGAGGTGGACGCCTGGTTCTGGTTCCCGCTGACCGGCCGCCACGCGGTGTGCGAGTTCTCCACCGCCGGCACGGAGCCCGCGCCGGTTGCCGTCAGCCTGCTGATCACGCCATCGATCGGTTGCTCACCGACCGAGAACTTCCAGATCGAGAACGGGCAGATCATCCCCGCCTGACCCGCAGTGCAGCAAGACGTA
Organism: Streptomyces sp. NPDC060209; assembly: GCF_042728155.1. Lineage (NCBI taxonomy): Bacteria > Bacillati > Actinomycetota > Actinomycetes > Kitasatosporales > Streptomycetaceae > Streptomyces > Streptomyces sp. NPDC060209. The sequence goes on along the minus strand of NZ_JBHWZS010000029.1, from coordinate 97 downwards.
GCTGGGGCGGGCCGGCGCAAGCTGCGGCATCTACGACGCCCAAGCGATGCACAAGAGCAGCTCACACCGAAGGGCCCCGATCCTGGGGGATCGGGGC
>NZ_JBHWZS010000028.1:50323-52615 GCF_042728155.1 Streptomyces sp. NPDC060209 | reverse complement strand
GGCCTGACGATCATCGACGGGCCGGCCGGACGACCCGTCAGGCGGGCGTGACGACACGGTCGGCGTCGACCGGGCGGTTGTTCCCGTAGAGCTCCCTCTCGATCTCCTCCAGGCTTCGGTTCTTCGTCTCGGGTACGACGGTGAGAGTGAAGAGCAGGGCGAGCAGGGAGACGCCGGAGAAGATGAAGAACGTACTGGAGGAGCCGATGCCCTCGACGAGCATCGGGAAGAACTGGGAGACGAGGTAATTGCCGCCCCAGAGGGCGAAGGTGGCGATGGAGGCCGCCACTCCTCGGATATGCGTCGGGAAGATCTCGGAGATGATCACGTAGGTGACGGTGCCGAAGGAGACCGCGAAGAACGCCACATATCCGAGGATCAGTGCCAGTAGCAGGGGCCCGTTCGGGTGCGGGCTGCGGAACACCAGGCCGATGCAGGCCAGCAGGACGGTCATCGCGGTCGCGCCGGTCAGGAGAAGTGTGCGGCGGCCGACCCGGTCGATGAGCCACATCGACACGAGGGTGGCTGCCACGAGCGTCACGCCGATCAGGACGGTGCTCGACATGGCGTCGTTGGTCTCCAGACCCGCCGATTTGAACACCTCGGGGGCGTAGTAGAAGATCGCGTTGATTCCGGTGATCTGTTGGAACAGTGCGACCCCGAAGCTGATGACGAGCGTCTTGCGGAAACGTGGCGCCAGCACGTCCCTGACGCCGGCCCTGCCGCCCTCGATCGCCATCGAGGCCTCGATCCCCGCGAGTTCGGCTTCTGCGTCGGGCCTCGTGGGACTGATGCGCAGCAGGACGTCCAGGCCCTCGGCGGTCCGTCCCTGGCGGATCAGCCAGCGCGGGCTCTCGGGTACGAGGAAGAGCAGACCGAAGAAGACGACGGCAGGGACGACGCCGATTGCGAATACGTAGCGCCACCCGTGTTCGATGTTCCAAGCATCGCTGGAGGCGCGTGCGATGAGCGCGCTCACCGAGAACACCACGAGATTTCCGATGGTGTTGAACAGCTGGTTGAAGGACACGAGCCGTCCCCGGAGATGCGCGGGTGCCACCTCGGCGATGTACAGCGGCGCGATCGTGGTCTCCGTGCCGATGCCGATGCCGACGAGGATGCGGGCGGCCACGAGCAGTTCGGCATTGGGTGCGAGCCCTTCACCGACCGCCCCCACGAGGAAGACGACGGCGGTTCCCAGCATGACCTTCTTGCGGCCGACTGCATCGCTGAGACGGCCCGCCACGACCACACCGATGATGCAGCCCACGATGATGCTCGAGGTCACCCACCCGAGACCGCCGGCGCTCAGTCCGAAACGGTCCTGGATGAAGCCGGCCGTACCGGATATCGCTCCGTTGTCGAAACCGAAGAGGAAGCCGCCGACGGCGGTGACGCAGGTGATGACGACGACGCTTCTCATGTGGCCGGCGGAGGGCCGGGTAGTGCTTTCCATCAGAACCTCCGTGGTGAATGTCCGGAACGGCGTTGTTCCGGGCCGGTTCCTGCTATCCCGCGGAGCCCGCCCTGCGGAGCCCCGCGGGTGTCGGATCAGCGGTGGGTGCCGTCGGTCCGGGTGCCCGGCGTCCGGGCGGACCGGAGTGCGGATTCGCGCACGGTCACCCGGGACAGCAGCGCGGCGGGGGAGTGGCTGTCGGACAGACCTGCTGTGGTGCCCGCCGCGTTCGACGCGCCACATGCGGCCGCGAGACGGAGATGGGCCGCCCAGCCTGCCCGCGGCGCGCCGAGCAGACTGCGTACGAGCCCCGCACAGAACGCGTCACCGGAGCCGACGGCACTGCGGACCGGGACTTCGGGTGCTCGCACCTCGTACTCGGCATCGGAGGTGAACGCGTGGGCGGGACGGTCGCCGTCCGTGACGATGACGCAGCGGATGCCCGCGTCCAGCCAGGCCAGCGCCCGATCGGCTGGATCGCCGGCCCGAAGGGACAGGAGCTCCTCGCGGTTGACCTTGACGACGTCGGGCAGCGCAGCGGCTCCCAGGGCGAGGACCTCACCATGGGCGTCCAGAACCGACGGGATCCCGTTGCGGCGCGCTTCGGTGATCCAGCGTGCGTACTGGTCGGCGGGAACGCCGGGCGGAATGCTGCCGGTGCACACGAGCGCCTCGCTCTTGGCGAGGGTCTTCGGGAACAGGTCCTCCAGGGCGTCGAGTTCGGCCTCGTCGACCTGCGGACCGCTCGCCGTGTTGTCGGGGGGAGCCGCAGGGTGCGACCGGTGGGCGCGCCCCACCCACAAACCGGGGGGGCCCGCGGGGCGGCCGAGGGGGTG
>NZ_JBHWZS010000028.1:0-50313 GCF_042728155.1 Streptomyces sp. NPDC060209 | reverse complement strand
CCGACAGGTCGACGAGCACCTCGCAGATCCGGGTGGCTCCCGCGGTCCGGACGAGGGAGTGAGCCAGACTCTCCGCTCCGAGCAGGTCCTCGAAGAGCCGTCCGGTGGGGCCGCCGGAGAAGCCGAGGAGTTGAGGAGCGGGCACCGGCGCGGACGGCTCGTGCCCGCCGGCCGCCAGCTGGGTCAGGACCCTGGCCACGTTGACGCCCTTGCCGCCCGCGAACGTCTCACTGCGGGTCAGGCGGTGGACAGAGCCGGGCCGGTGGGTCTCCACAACCAGGAGCCGTTCGATCGCGCTGTTGAGCGAGGTGATGGCGATGCTCACGATGTCTCCTTGCCGTCGTGGCCGGGGTGCGGTACGCCGGACCGCGTCAGGGCGTCCCTGGCGACGGCCGCCGCACCGGAGGCGACGGGCTCGGTCAGCGGGCTGATGTGCAGCGGAAGCTCCCAGCGCTCACGCCGGTGTGCCGCCATTTCGGGCCGCCTGAAGAGGGAACCCATCAGTGCGACCTGCCCAGGCCGCCTCCCGGCGAGTTCACACATCTCGCCGATGGTGGTACGCGCCAGATCGGCCAGGTGATCGAGCGTGCCGCGTACGACCTCGGCCGGCCGTGCCCCGGCCGGTACGCCGGCCAGTGTCAGCAGACCCTCGGTGCCCTCGCCGGTGGAGCCGACCTTCACTTGCAGCGACGGCAGACCGCCGGAGGGAGTCGTGGCGAGATCGGAGAACAGGCCGTCGAAATCACCGTCGTGGAACAGTTCGGCGAGCAGCTGGACGACCTTGCCCGAGGGGATGGGGCAGCCGAGCAGGAAACCGTCGTCGTGCCACGCACGCTCGTGGTCGAGGCCGAGCTCGTACGAGCGTGTCCTCGGGACGAACGTCTCGGTGCCGACCATGAGGTACTCGGACGTTCCGATGGAGTCGAACACCTCGGCCCCGCTCATGGCGTGCACCTGACGGGCAGCGACGACCTGGTCGTGGCCACCGATGACGACCCGGGCACCGGGGGAGAGGGTGACTCCCGGCAGGGACGCGGGCAGTATTTCCCCCGCGTCCGCTCCGGTGGGCAGCGCGGGAGCGAAGTGTCCGGGGGTGAGCCCGAGCCTCTCCATCGCCGGCGCGTGCGGAGCCAGAGTGGCCAGTTCGAAGCACTGGCTGTGAGTGATCTGGCTGGTCGCGCAGGACCATTCGCCTGTCATCCGGTGGGTGCCGAAGGTGCAGAAGTCCACCCAGCGAGCCGTCGACCGCCACAGCTCCGGCTCGCGGGCGCGGAGATGGGCCGTGCGTTCCGGAGTCTGGTCGAGCCGGTGGCGCAGCCCGGATACCTGGAACTGCTCGTAGGAATCGAGCCAGTGGGCCGTCTCCGCGTCCAGGGCACGCACTGGGCGTCGCTCCCACCACGCCAGCGACGGGTACAGCATCCGGCCGGCGCTGTCCACGGCGACGGACTCCTCCTGCCCGAAGGACGCCACGGCGGCTCCGCCGAGCGGGCCGTGCGGCGCTGCCGCCGTCCTCGCGTACTCGGCGATGAGCTCGGTGGTGGCGCGCCAGATGACCTCGGCGTCGTGGAACACTAGTGCGCCGACGTCGAGCGTGGGCGTGCGGATGCGGCCGGCCGGAAGCGGTGTGCCGTCCTCGTCGACGCCCGCCACCTTGATATGGGTGGTGCCGATGTCGATGCCGAGAAACCACATGGGTCGGGGGCCTTTCCTCGGAGCGGGTGGGATCAGAGGCCGAGCTTGCCGGGATTGAGCACGCCGTTCGGATCGAGGGCGTTCTTCAGGCGGCGCAGCAGGAGGTGCGAGGACCCGAGGGAACGCCTGGTGTACGGGGACCTGGCCAGGCCGCCGCCGTGGTGATGGGAGAGTTCCGCGCCGTGTTCGAGGGCCACGCGCATGGCGGTGGACCACACCTGCTCGAGCCGGCGCACGGCTTCCTCGTCGCTCGCGGCCTTCCCGCGAAGGATGAGATAGAGGGAGGTGCCCTGGGTGTAGACGTGCGAGAAATGGGCGAGCACCTCGTCCGCCAGTGGCGCGAGCGCCTCGGTAAGAGCGTGGTAGAGGGGAAGGACGCCGCTCCAGTTGTGGGCCACTTCCACCGTTTCCGCGTATCCGCCGTCCTCGGCGAGCAGATTCTCCACACCGGAGAAGTCGAAGCGCCTGGCCATCCACTTCTCCGTACCGCCGGGGCCGGTGGCGGTGCCGCCGTGCTCGGTGACGATGGAGCCCAGGGCGTCGGACTCGGCGCGGGCGACCGCCTCGAGTCCCTGGGTGCCCGCGAACATCACGGGGCTGTCGACCGTGTCGTCCTGGAGCGCGTGACGTGCCTCGGCCGTGTCGTACAGCCGCAGTACGAACGGCCGCAGCCCGGCTGCCGCCTGGGCCCGCATCACGGCCACGCCCGCCTCCACCGACGGCAGCCGGTAGGTCTCGAGGAGCCGGACGGGCGGCACGGGGAAGATCTTGAGGGTGACGGACGTGATGACGCCGAGTGTGCCCTCCGAGCCGAGGAAGAGCTGGCGCAGGTCCGGCCCCATGGCGGCGCGGGGCGCCGCGGACAGGCGCAGCGTCTCGCCCGTGGCGAGGATCACGGTATAGCCGACGACCAGGTCCTCGATGCCTCCGTAGTACGAGGAGAACTGGCCGGTGGCCAGCGTGGCGAGCCAGCCGCCGACGCTGGAGCGGTGCAGCGACTGCGGCGAGTGGCCGAGCGTCCAGCCCCGCTCCTGGAGTTCGGCCTCCAGCTGTCCGCCGTTGTAGCCGGCGGACGCCTCGACGGTCAGGTCCTCGGTGTTCACGGTGTACGTGGCCGGCAGGGCGGAGACGTCCAGCACGATGCCGCCGCGCACCGGAAGGGGCTGTCCGGTCACGGAGGAGGCGAGCGCGCGGACGGTGACGGGGACGTCGTGGTCCGCCGCCACGGCGAGCACCGCGCGTATCCCCGCCTCCGAGCCGACCCTGACCACGACGTCGGCGCGATGGGTGTGGCGGCCGAGCTTGCCGAGTTTGGTGGAGAGCGGCCAGGAGTCGTGGCTGGAGGCGGTGAGGGACACCTCGTCGGTATGGACGGCGTCCGGCCCGAGCTCGTGCGACAGGGCGGTGACTACGGCGGGGAGGTCTGTCATGGGTGCTCCAGAAATTGCTGATTCCGGGGGAGGCGGGGCGTGCGCCGAGTGGGCGCGAGCCGGAGGCGGCCCGCCGGGGCGGCTCGATTGACAGCCGCTGTGGTGGGATCCTAGGGTCATAATGCAATTCTCTGCAAGCTGCATATTGGAGCGATTTCATGGACTCGCGTACCGGTAAGAAGATCCGCCTCGGGCGACTGGTCAGGCCTGCCAGCGGACGGGCGGTCGTGGTCGCCGCCTCCCACGGGGTGACGAGCGGTCCGCCCGCCGGACTGCGCAGCACGGCGGAGATCCAGTCCGTCTTCAGCAAACTGACCACTGCCGACGGCGTCATGGTGACGCCCGGAATGGTCCCGCTCCTGGAAGACACGTTCACCGGGCGCGACAAGCCGGGGCTGATCCTCCATCTGGACTGGAAGAACCACGCCCGAGGCATCTACACGCCCGGCGCGGACGGCCGCGGGGAGGGCGTGCTCGCCCAGCTCGCCGACCTGGAGGCGGTTGCCGCGGCCGGGGTCGACGCCGTCATGACGTACCTCTATCTGGGGCAGCGCGACACCCGGCTCGAGCGTGCCGAGGTGGAGCGCAACGCCCGTATCGCCCGCGACTGCGAGCGCCTCGGCCTCGGCCTGATCATCGAGCCGCGCTCCGCGCTCGAGGGCGACGACCCGGACGCACTCGGTGCCGAGGTCATGAGCATGTACTGCCGGATCTCCGCCGACATCGGTGCCGACCTCGTGAAGGCACTGTGGCCCGGCTCGCCGGAAGCCTTCGCCCAGGTCACAGAGAGCTGCTACGTGCCGATCCTGCTGGCGGGCGGCAAGGGCGGAGACGACCCGCTCGACACACTCGCACTGGCACACGACGCCGTCACCGCGGGCGGAGGCGGCGTCATGTTCGGCCGACGGGTCTTCCGGGCCGAGCGGCCGGAGCGCGTGTTGTCGGCCCTGCACGCGGTCGTCCATGATGGTGATCCGGTCGACCGTGCCAAGGCGCTCCTGGCCTGAACCCGCGTCAGCCCGCCGACAGGCCGTTCAGCCGCACCACAGCATGTCCGCATATCCGCACCGGAGTCCGAAAGCACCGCGTGACCATGGCAGCCTTGAGTTCCAACTCCCCAGTCGGCACCGCCCCCAGGGAGGTCATCGCCCGGGACGTGCTCCGCGCAGGGGTCGGTGGGCGCCTGCCCACCACCGTCCACTACCAGGAGTCGCTGGGGGTCGGATCCGGCACGGTCCAGAAGGCGCTGAAGGACCTCAGGAACGAGGGGGCGATGTCCCTGGTCGCCCGAGGACACCAAGGGACCTACATCACCGAACTGGACGCGGCCCTGCTGTGGTCGGCGGCGCGGCTCAGCCCCGTGCACCTGCTGCTCCCGCCGAACGCCCCGCCGGAGTCGATGCGCGTCGCCAGGGCGGTGGCGGAGCGCTTCGCCCCGGTGGGCGCGTACACGACGGCCGGTCACCTGCGAGGGGCGGAGGCCCGGTTGCAGGCGATCGAGGCCCACCGGGCGGACATCGCGCTCATGTCCGCCGGAGCCGCCGGAGACCTGCTCTCCGAGGGCCCGGCCGGGCATCGCACGCTCACCCTCGGGAGCGGTACCTACTACGCGCCAGGAAGTCTCGTCGTCGTCACCCGCACCACCGGGCCGGAGCGCGGCGCCGGCGGGGCGGAACTCCGGATCGGTATCGACCTCGATTCCGACGACCACCAGCGGCTCACCCATGCCGAGTTCCCCGAGGGCTCGGGTCGTTATGTGCCGACCGATTTCACGTCCGTGCCGCGGGCGGTACTCCTCGGCGAGATCGACGCGGGCATCTGGCACACCGTCGACTCGCTGATCCCGCTCGACGCGGCCGGCCTGGACACGGCTCCTCTCACTCGCCCGGACGCCGTCGAACTCGCCATGGCCATCTCCGCCGCGGTCCTGGTGGCGACCCAGGACAACATCCCCGGCGTCCTGCTCTCCCGCGCCACGGACGAGGGCGACGACCTCCTCGCCACGCCGCCCGCAGCACCCCGGGCGGTCCTTCCTGACGGGGGCGGTCCCCTGCGGCTCCGGGTATGAGCGCACACTCTCCTGGAGGTGCAGCAACCTGTCCTGGGGCGGGTCTCAGGCGAAGAAGGGACGCACCAGGCGGAGGAGCGCCTCGGGCCGGTGCAGCGGAATGATGTGGCCGCAGTCCTCGATGACGTGACCGGTGAGATCATCGGCCACGGGCCGCAACTGTCGTTCGAGTGCCCTCCCCACCGGTTGGGCGCCGACGGCCAGGGTGGGTACCGACAGCCGCCCGTTTTCCACGGCTTCCCGGATCTGCCGTGCGGTGGCAGGCATGGCGCGGTAGTAGGCGAACGCGCAGCGCAGGGCTTCGGCGCCCGTGTACGCGCTGACGAAGGCGTCCCGGGTCTCGGTCCCGATTCCCTGGCCCAGGGTGCCCGAGTCGAGGAACCAGTCGATGTATGCCGCCTCGTTGCCCGGCAGTACGGTTTCCGCGAGCCCCGGAACCTGGTGGAAGCCGAACCACCACGGCGGCCCTCCCGCGAGGAATTCCTCGGCGCCGGGCAGCGTACCCAGGAGCGATTCCATGAGTACCAGCCGGTGGACGCGCTCGGGGCTGCGCATGGCCATCAGAAAGGCGGGCGGGGTTCCGGCGTCGATGGCGATCACGGACGCCGACTTCTCGCCGAACGCGTCCAGGAGGGTCAGGAGATCCTCGGCGAGGGTCTCGGCGTCGTAGCCGTCCGCCGCATGTGTGCTGGCGCCGAGGCCTCGAAGGTCGGGGGCGATCACCCGGTGCCGTTCGGCCAGGTCGCCCAGGACGCCGGTCCACAGCCGCCAGGTGTGCGGGAACCCGTGGACCAGGAGCAGGGCGGGCCCCGTGCCGGCGGTCGCCACGTTGAGATCGATGCCGTTCACCGCGACGCGGTGCAGCTCCACCGCCGGCGCCTGGCCCGCGGAGCCGGGGAGTGAAGAGAAGGGCATGAGGAGCCTCCCTGTAGTTACCAATGGTGACAACAGAACGGTAGGTGACTACCCTGGAGCGGCCAAGACCGCACTTTTGCACCAGGTGGTGAGCTTCAGGTGACCCCCTCGACAGCGCGTACGCCCAAAGGCACGCGCGGTGACTTGTTCGACCCGGAGTGCCCGACGCGGCGCCTGCTCGACCGGATCGGCGGCAAATGGACGTCGATGGCCGTCAAGGTGCTGGCAGAAGCGTCCCCGGACGAGGTGCGCTTCGCCGAACTGCAGCGCCGCATGGCGGGCGTTTCGCAGAAGATGCTGTCGGTCACGCTGCAGGGACTGGCCCGTGACGGACTCGTCAGCCGCCGCGTGGAGCCCAGTGTGCCTCCGCGTGTGTTCTACGGACTCACCGAGCTCGGCCTGTCGCTGGACGCCCCGCTGGCCACGGTCCGCCAGTGGGCCGAGGAGCACATTGCCGAGATCGACCGCGCCCAGCAGCTCGCCGACGAGCACGCGGCCGATTCCTGATGTCCGGTCGGTCGCCGCTGCCGATGCCCGGCAGCCGGCGCGAGACGCCCCTGTTCGGTGCCAAGGGAATGTTCGTGAGGTTCTGGGCACTGTGGGCCGCAGAGCACGCCGAGGACTTCCCGGTGACCTGCCGCCCCGGGGGACCGGCCTCCGGAGCGGTGACAGAGGATAGGTGGTGATCCATTTTCCGGATCCCTGACACCTGGAGATACGTGTGGCCGGCCGCGCCCCTTCCCTGTTCTTTCGCCGCAAGCGCGCGGTCGCCGGCGTGACGACGGGCCTGGCCTCAGTCCTCGTGGCGGGCGTTCTGGCCGGCTGCGCCGTCGAGGACGGCGCAGCGTCCGGCGGCGCCGAACCCGCGCAGCGGACGAAGACCGCCGATGTCGTCCTGCCGACGGCCGGTATGAAGTTCGACTATCAGATCGGTGGCGGCTACACGCCGCCCGACGGGGTGCGGGCGGTGTCCCGTGACCGTGAGGACGAGCCGGCCCCCGGCCAGTACAACGTCTGCTACGTCAACGCCTTCCAGACCCAGCCCGGCGCACTGGAGTGGTGGCAGGACACCCACCCGGACCTCCTGCTGCGGGACGGTGACGGGGAGCTGATCATCGACGAGGGCTGGGACGAAGTGCTTCTGGACACCTCGACGGCCGCCAGGCGCACCCAGCTCGCGGAGATCGTCGGGGAGTGGATCGACGGCTGCGAGGAGAGCGGCTTCCAGGCGGTGGAGCCGGACAATCTCGACTCCTTCGAACGGTCGAAGGGCAAACTGACTCAGGATCACAATGCCGCCTTCGCCGAGGCACTGGCTGAACGGGCGCACAGCGACGGTCTGGCGATCGGGCAGAAGAACACCACCGACCTGCTCGACCGGCACGCCGCGATCGGCTTCGACTTCGCCGTGACGGAGGAATGCGCCCAGTTCGACGAATGCGACGCTTACGCCGACGCGTACGACGACCGTGTCTTCGCCATCGAATACGAGGGCGAGGGCGACGTGGGCTTCGACGAGAGCTGCTCCGCCTGGGGCGACAGGATCTCCCTCGTCCTGCGAGACCTCGATGTGCTCCCCGCCGACGAGAAGGGTTACGTGTTCCGGACCTGCTGAGCTTCTAGCGGGAAGGGGGACGACTGCCGCGACATGAGCCGTGCCACGGCGTTGACGCGGGAGCGACGGAACGGCTGAGGGTGAGCCTTCCGCTCCCACGGTCGGCACCCCGAGTCCGCCCTCTCCCGGCCGGGACGGCCGGTGACCCGCGCCGGAGCGGCCGACCGTGCGCAGGGTCGGGGCGGTGCTCAGAAGTCCACCGGCTCGCGGATGAGCGGGCAGGTCATGCAGTGCCCGCCGCCCCGGCCGCGACCCAGCTCCGCACCGACGATCGTGATGACCTCGACTCCCGCCGCGCGCAGCAGATCGTTGGTCTGCGTGTTGCGGTCATAGGTGAAGACGACCCCCGGTTCGAGGGCGACGGCGTTGTTGCCGCTGTCCCACTGCTGGCGCTCGGAGGCGTACACGTCGCCGCCCGTCTCGATCACGCGCAGGGCGGGCAGGCCGAGGCTCCTGGCCACGACGTCGGTGAACGGGCGCGATCCCTCGTCGATGACCTCCACGCCGGGTGAACGGTCGCTGGGGCGGAGGGAGAAGGTGTGGACGGCGTCCATGATCTTCGGGTAGAGGGTGACGATGTCGCGGTCGGCGAAGGTGAAGACGGTGTCCAGATGCATGGCCGCCCTGAGCTTCGGCATGGCGGCGACCACGACGTGTTCGGCGGCTCCCTGGCGGAACAGGGACGCGGCGACCTGGGTGATGGCCTGCCGTGAGGTGCGTTCGCTCATTCCCATGAGGACGACACCGTTGCCGACCGGCATGATGTCACCGCCCTCGAAGGTGGCCTGGCCCCAGTCCAGTTCGGGATCGCCCCACCAGACCTTCGCGCCGGAGAAGTCCGGGTGGAAGCGGTAGACCGCCTTCATCAGCAGCGTCTCGTCGTGGCGTGCGGGCCAGTACAAGGGGTTGAGCGTCACCCCTCCGTACAGCCAGCAGGTGGTGTCGCGGGTGTAGAGGGTGTTCGGCAGCGGCGGCATCAGGTACTCGCGCGCGCCGGTCGACTCGCGGGCGAGGGCGAGATAGCCGGACCGGTACTCCTCGGGCAGGTCGGCGGTGGCCATGCCGCCGATCAGATACTCGGCGAGCCGGCGCGGTTCCAGCGACTCCAGATAGGCACGGGTCGGATCGACGAGTCCCAGGCCGACCTCGTTGGGGGTGATCTTGCGGTCGAGCAGCCACGACCTGGCCGCGGGGTCCGTGAGTGTCGCGGCCAGCAGGTCGTGCAGCTCGACCACCTCGACGCCCGCCTGCTGGAGCTTGCCGACGAAGTCGGCGTGGTCACGCTGTGCGTTGTCCACCCACATCACGTCGTCGAAGAGCAGGTCGTCCGCATTGCTCGGGGTCAGCCGGCGGTGCGCGAGACCCGGTGCGCAGACCAGCACCTTGCGCAGCTTGCCGACCTCGGAATGGACGCCGAGCACGGGGGCCGTGTCCAGGGCGGAGGTGTTCGTCATGTGGGCTGCCTTTCGGTCGGGCCGCGGAGCCCGCTCGTGGAGGGGCCGGGCAGGTGCGGGAGGGGGACCCCTCAGAGACTGATCCACCCCGATGCCAGGGCGATCACGCCGACCACGGCTCCGGCGATCGAGACGGCGCAGATGACGAGTTCGACCGGGGAGAAGACCCGGCGGCCCTGCTCCCTGCGGGCCATCGCGAACAGGATCGTGGCGGGGGCGTAGATGATGAAGGAGACCAGGACGAATTTCAGCCCGGCCGCGAACAGGAGGAAGGCGGTGTAGACGGTCGCCACGACGCTCACGGGGAGGTCGCGCCCGCGGCCCGTCCCCTCGGTCAGTTCGTCGGGGCGCACCATGATCTTGACGGCGAACGCCGCTGCGAGGAGGAACGGGATCAGGGACAGGGCGCTGGTCAGATCGAGGGCGAAGTTGAACGCGTCGTCCGAGAAGAGGGTGATGACCAGGACGACCTGTGACAGCAGGGTCGTCATGAGCAGCGCCGGCACGGGCACGTCGGCGGAGTTGGAGCGGCGCAGGAAACGCGGCATGTCCTCGTCCTGGGCGGCGACGAAGAGGACTTCCGCCGCCATCAGGGTCCAGGCGAGATAGGCGCCGAGGACGGACACGATCAGTCCCACACTCACGAAGACCTGTCCCCAGGTCCCGACCGCCTCTTCCAGGACCGCTGCCATGGAGGGCTGTCGGAGGTCCGCGATCTCGGCCATGGGCATGATGCCGTACGACACGATGGTGACCGACGCGAAGACGGCGAACACACTGAGGAATCCCAGGACGGTGGCTCTCCCGATGTCCTCCCGGCGCTTGGCGTGCCGCGAGTAGACACTGGCGCCCTCCACCCCGAGGAAGACGAACACCGTGGCCAGCATGGTGCCGCGCACCTGGTCGAACAGGGAGCCCGCGTAGTCCGCGCCGCCGAAGTTGTCGGCGAAGATCTTCGTGTCGAGGAAGAACAGGGCGAGGATGACGAAGACGAGGATCGGGACCACCTTGGCCACGGTGACCACCCTGTTGATGGCCGCAGCTTCCTTCACCCCCCGGCGGATGAGGAAGTAGAAGGCCCACAGACCGGCCGTGGACACGATGATGGCCAGTACGGTGTCGCCGTCGCCGAGAGCCGGCCAGACGGCTCCGATCGTCGATGTGATCAGCACCCAGTAGGTCACGTTCCCGACGCAGGCGCTCGCCCAGTAGCCGAAGGCGGAGAAGAAGCCGAGGTACTCGCCGAATCCGGCCTTGGCGTAGGCGTAGACACCGGCGTCGAGATCGGGCCTGCGTACGGCCAGAGTCTGGAACACGAACGCGAGCATCAGCATGCCCGTACCGGCGATCGCCCAGGCGATCAGTGCTCCGGCGACACCCGTTTCCTGCGCGAAGCGTGACGGGAGGGAGAACACCCCGGCGCCCACCATCGAGCCGACCACCATCGTGGTCAGGGTGAGCAGCGTCATCTTGACCGCGGTGGTGGGTCCTTCGGGGACGTCGATTCCGCTTCGGGAGCTGGTCATGAGGTCCCCTCATATGGTGCAGATACGAAGGGGACTTTAGCGGCATATGGTACCTAATGCCCTGCGGGGGCGGTGGTGGCGGGTCGCACGGCTCGGTCGGAGGCGTCTCGCCGCCGTCGGTGACGGGCCCTCAGCCGACGTCCGCAGTGGGTCGGGTGACGGGACCGGAGACGCTCGGATCCTGCCCGGCCGCGCGGCGCCACGCCGATTCGCGCAGCAGCCGGAGGCCGTTGAGGCCCACGATCACGGTGGAGCCCTCGTGTCCCAGGACGCCCAGCGGGAGCGGAAGATGGCCCACGAGGTCCCAGACGACGAGGGCCGAGATGAACGCCCCGGCGACGACCAGGTTCTGCACGACCAGTCGGCGGGTCGCTCGGGACAGGGCCACCACCGTGGGCACGGTGGCCAGTTCGTCGCGGATGATCACGGCGTCCGCGGTCTCCAGGGCGAGATCGGAGCCTGCCCGCCCCATGGCGATCCCGATGTGCGCGGCGGCCAGCGCGGGCGCGTCGTTGACGCCGTCGCCCACGACCAGCACTCTGCGTCCCGCCCGCTCCTGTTCACGAACGGCGGCGGCCTTGTCCTGAGGAAGCAGCCCCGCCCGGACGTCGGTGATGCCCGCCTCGGCCGCCAGCCGGGCGGCGGCGCGTGCGTTGTCGCCGGTCAGCAGCATCGGTGAACCGCCGGTCAGGCGGGCCAGTGAGGCGACGGTCGCCGCGGCGTCGTGCCGGATGCGGTCGGCGATCCCGAGCACTCCGACCGGCAGGCCGTCGCGCATGACGAGAGCCGCGGTGCGCCCGGTCTCCTCCAGCTCGACGGCCGACGCGGCGGCCCGGGCCGCCGGGGGTGTGGCGGTGTCCTGAAGGAGCCGGGCAGGGGAGCCGACCGAGATCCGGTGACCGTCGACGGTGGCCGTGACGCCGGTACCGGGCGCGGAGGCGAACTCCGAGGCCGGGGACAGGCGCAGGCGTCGCTCCTGGGCCGCGTTCACGACGGCTCGGGCCAGCGGGTGCTCGCTGGGGTGCTCGGCGGCTGCGGCCAGGGCGAGCAGTGTGTCGTCGGTCAGCCCGCTGCCGGGCAGGGGATGGATGCCGGTGACACGCGGGGTGCCCTCGGTGAGGGTGCCGGTCTTGTCCAGTGCCACCGCGTCTGCCTGCCCGAGGCGCTCCATGACGACGGCGGACTTCACGAGGACCCCGTGGCGCCCGGCGTTGGCCATGGCGGAGAGCAGGGGCGGCATGGTCGCAAGGACCACGGCGCAGGGGGAGGCCACGATCATGAACGTCATGGCGCGCAGCAGGCTGCCGGTCATGTCGTCGCCGAGGGCGAGGGGAACGAGGAAGACCGCCAGGGTGGCGGCCACCATGCCGAGCGAGTAGCGCTGCTCGACCTTCTCGATGAACAGCTGGGTGGGGGCCTTGGTCCGGGAGGCTTCCTCCGTCATCGCCACGATCCGGGCGATGACCGATTCGGAGGCGTCCCGCTCGACGGCGACCTTCAGTGAGCCCGTACCGTTCAGGGTCCCGGCGAACACCTCGTCCCCGGGGCCCTTCGCCGCGGGCAGCGGTTCGCCGGTGATGGTGGCCTGATCGACCTCGCTCGCCCCGTCGAGCACCCGGCCGTCTGCGCCGACGCGCTCACCCGGCCTGATCCGGATGACATCGCCGACCGCGAGGTCCCCGGTGGCGACGCTCTCCTCGCCGCCGTCGGGGGTGATGCGGGAGGCGGTGGCCGGGGCCAGGTCGAGAAGGCCGCGGACCGCGTCCTGGGTGCGCGCGGTGGCCAGCGCCTCCAGCGCACCGGACGTCGCGAAGATGACGATCAGCAGTGCCCCGTCCATCACCTGGCCGATCGAGGCCGCGCCGAGCGCCGCCACGATCATCAGCAGGTCCACGTCCAGGACCTTCTCCCGGAGCTCCCTCAGCCCCGAAAGGGCCGGCTCCCAGCCTCCGGCCGCGTACACGAGGGCGTACAGCGGGCCCCATGTCCAGCCGGGGGCTCCGGTGAGTTCCAGCGGGAGGGCGAGCAGGAACAGCACCAGGGCCGCGCCCGCCCAGCGGGCCTCCGTCAGTGCGAGGACCCGCGTGCGACGCCGGGGTGCCTTGCCGGTACCCGCGGAAGCGGTGCGCGACGGGGGTGGGACGACGACAGCGGGCATGACGGAACGACCCCTCACGGGCGGCGGGAACGACGACGCCCTCACCGTACAGGAATATATGAACAGGTCTTCATGTGTCATCCGTAGAATGGACGCCATGGGTCACGGACGCGACGAGCAGAGCACCGCAACCACCCGCGAGCGCCTGGACGCCGTGGGGGCAGCGGGTGTCGCCGCGACCCTCCAGGCGCTGGCCACGCCCTCCCGGCTGCGGATTCTGGCGCGTCTTCAGGAGGGCCCCTGCGCGGTCGGTGATCTCGCCGAAGCGGTGGAGATGGAGCCTTCCGCCTGCTCGCACCAACTGCGGCTGCTGCGGAATCTGGGGCTGGTCGCCGGCGAGCGCAAAGGGCGTTCCATCGTGTACGCCCTGTACGACCATCACGTCGCCGAACTCCTCGATCAGGCCCTCTACCACGTCGAGCACCTGCGCCTCGGTCTCCGTGACACGCCCGCCGAGATCGCCGCGGCGGCCTCGGTGCGCTGAACCGCGTGGCGGCACAGGGAATCCCGGCGCATCCGCGGCGTTGAACCAAGCGTGAGCTCTCCCATCGCATCGACCCGGTTCTCCTTCCTCGACCGCTCCCGGACCCGCGAGGGGTACGACGCCCCGCAGGCGCTGCGGGACACCGTCGCCCTGGCAGGCACGGCCGAGGCCCTCGGCTACCACCGCTTCTGGGTGTCCGAGCACCACAGCGTGCCCGGCGTCGCAGGCTCGGCGCCGACGGTGCTGGCCGCCGCCGTCGCGGCCGCGACCTCCACCATCAGGGTGGGAACCGGCGGGGTGATGCTCCCGAACCATCAGCCCTTCGTCGTGGCCGAGCAGTTCGGGGTGCTCGCCTCGCTCTTCCCCGGCCGGATCGACATGGGACTCGGGCGTTCGGTCGGCTTCACCGACGGGATCCGCAGAGCTCTCGGCCGGGACAAGGAAGACGCCGGCGCCTTCGCCGGACAGCTCGCCGAGCTCCTCGGATGGCTGGACGGCACCCAGCAGGCCCACCCCCAGGTACACGCGCGCCCCGCCGAGGGGCTGCTCGTCCCCCCGTACGTCCTGGCGACCGGTGAAGGCGCCGCCATCGCCGCGGCTGCCGGCCTGCCGCTCGTGGTGGGCGACCTCCGCGGCCGCGACAACCTGATACGGGCGGTCGAGGGCTACCGCAGCGGATTCCGCCCCTCCGCGTGGGGCCGGGAGCCCTATGTGATCGTGGCGGGCACCGTCGCGGTCGCCGGCACCGAGGAGGAGGCGCGCCGTCTGCTGGCCCCTGAAGCCTGGTCCATGGCGTACTCGCGCACCCACGGTTCCTTCCCGCCCCTGGCGCCGGCCGAGCGGATCGAGGCGCTGGCCATGACGGAGAAGGAACGGGGGCTGTTCGAGAACGGACTGCGTGGACACCTGGCGGGCACCGAGGAAACGGTGGAGGCCGGACTCGAGCTGGTGATCAAGGAGACCGGAGCGGACGAGGTGCTGGTCACCACGAGCACGTACGACCGCGAGGCGCTGGTGGACTCGATGCGACGGCTCGCGCGGATCGCGGGCCTGGGCTGAATGTCAGCCGCTGGGGTGGCCGAACAAGAGGTCGTACCCCGGGGGAAGTTGAAGCAGAAGGCGTTGGAGCAGATCCTCGCCCGAGGCGTCGGCCACCACGCTGAGCACGGCGCTGGTGTCCCAGGCCGCCGTCTGCTCGTTCGCGCCCTCGATCCAGGCGGAGACGGCGCGCACGAACCGCTCGGAGCTGAGCGGTTCGGCGGCCTGCAGGGGGTTCAGGAGGATGAGCGAGAACGTCTCCGGCAGCCGGGCGGCCAGCTCGTTCCGCTCCTCGCCGACCAGATGCGCCCCGAGCAGTGCCAGAACCACGCGTGACGCCCGCTCCGCCTCCAGGACCGATGGATAGTCGCCACGCTCCTGGACGGCTTCCAGGAACGGCTGCCATCTCATGTACGTCACCGGGGTCCCCTTCGCGGGCGCGAGCGGAGAGCGGGGCGGGGGAGGGGAAGCCCGTACCCCGCCCTCCGCGTATCCACCGCATGTCACCTCATTTCCGGTAGTAACATGTCATCCCGGTGAGGGCAAGTGGAAAGCCGGCCCGCTGCCCCCGGTGTGGAGCCACCCGTTCTACTCCATGGGGTAGATGTCCCCGCTCGCCATACCACTGACCTGCACACTCTGGGATTCGAGCCGGTGCGCTTCGTCCTGCAGGCGTTGGCGTTCCGCAGGGTCGGTGGCCTGCTCGGCGGCCTTCTCGAGGTCCTGGGCCTGGCCGCGCATCCGCTGGAGACGGTCCCGGACGTCTTCTGACTCGCTCATGATCACTCCCTGGCGCTGGGCGGAGCGGACCCCTCCACCGAACCAGGCACCCGGGGGTGCGCGCATCTCGGCGGAGGGGCCGGAATCGCGGAGTGACCGAGCGGGCGGTCTGCTATTCGAACCGGGCCAGGTCGCCGGCTCCCCGGCGCACGACCTCCAGCTCGCCACCGGAGAAGTCGATGACTGTGGTCGGCTCGGTGCCGCAGTCGCCGGAGTCGAGCACGACGTCCACGACGTGGTCGAGACGCTCCTTGATCTCCCAGCCCTGCGTCAGCGGCTCCTCCTCGTCCGGCAGGAGCAGTGTGCTGGACAGGAGCGGCTCACCCAGCTCGGCCAGAAGCGCCTGCGTGACGGTGTGATCCGGGATGCGGACGCCGACGGTCTTCTTCTTGGGGTGCAGCAACTGCCGCGGCACCTCTTTGGTGGCGGGAAGGATGAAGGTGTAACTCCCGGGTGTCGCCGCCTTGATCGCGCGGAAGACGTCGTTGTCGACCTGGACGAACTGGCCGAGCTGCGCGAAGTTCTGGCACACCAGGGTGAAGTGGTGGCGGTCGTCGAGGTTCCGGATCGACCGGATGCGGTCGATTCCGTCGCGACTGCCCAGCTGGCATCCCAGGGCGTAACAGGAATCGGTCGGATACGCGACGAGGGCGCCGGACCGGATGCTCTCGGCCACGTTGGTGATGGTGCGGCGCTGGGGATTTTCGGGGTGCACGTCGAAGTACTTGGCCATCCGCCGAGTCTACGGCCTCGGTCCGGCCGCGTTCCGCTTACGGCGTGCGAGGCGCAGGGCGACGGCGCTCGTCCGTCCCGGAACAGATGACGCCATGAGTTCGCGCGAGCGGTAAGTACCCCTGCGGGGTGGCCGGATGACGCCGTGTGCCGTCCGCGCGGGTGACACCGTCCCGCGGCCCGTCAGGAGTGCTTCGGCCTTCGTCGTGGATCTGCTCCACCCCGTACGAGCGGCACCGGCTCGCCGCGCGCCGGAGGGCGCCTGCGTGCTGCCGCACGGCTCACCCGCCCGGCGATTGCATGATGGTTTCGCCCGGTCGACACTTGAACGTGAAGTTGCTGCTCGGGGGTCAATCGAGGATGTGCGCGCATCATGCCCAGCTCGGACGGCGCCGACCACGGGCGTCAGGACCCGGATGATCACGAGATCGCGATCCCGCAGGACCACGGTCCCGGTGAGAGCCGGTCAGACGTCTTTCTGGACGTCCCCTCTCTCCATGTGGACGAACTGAATCTGGAAGTCGAGGACCTCGAGGCCCACGTCTCCCTGCAGGCGGAGGTGCTGGACCTCCTCAAGCTGAACGTGG
This sequence comes from Streptomyces sp. NPDC060209, assembly GCF_042728155.1. Taxonomy (NCBI): domain Bacteria; kingdom Bacillati; phylum Actinomycetota; class Actinomycetes; order Kitasatosporales; family Streptomycetaceae; genus Streptomyces; species Streptomyces sp. NPDC060209. The sequence continues at coordinate 33,831 of NZ_JBHWZS010000028.1, read as the reverse complement.
GGGCGGACGTGCGCCTCGGCCGCGTCGAACTGGACATCGCGGGTGTGGATGTCCAGGCACAGCTCAGGGTGCGGCTCCACAACATCGCCGCCATCGTCACCCGGCTGCTGGCCACGGTGGACCGCAACCCCCAGATTCTCGAGCAGTTGACCCGTGGTGTGGGCGAGGCGGTCGAGAAGGTCGGGGCCGGCACCAGCAGGGCCGTGGGGCAGCTGGGTGAGGGCACGGGCGCGGCCGTGAGCGACGTCGGGCGAGGTGCCGGGGCGGCCGTCGAGTCCGTCGCTGAGGGCGCGGGCGCAGCGGTGGAGGGTCTCGGCGACGGAGCGGGGGCTGCCGTCGAGGACGTGGGCCGCAGCGGTTCGGACGCGGTGGGCAAAAGCGCCGGAGGCGCTGTCGGCAAGAGTGTCGGGGACGTCGTCGGGAGCACCCAGGACGAGGAGGAGCTCGGCAGCGCGGAGGATGAGCAGGAGTCCGAGCGCCCGCCCGCCCGTCGTCGGAGGCGAGGCGCCGAGCGCGACTCGACGAAACGGAGCAGGACCGGACGCACCGATACTGCGAAGGAGGCGGGATCCGGCAAGAAGCCGGCAGCCAAGGCCACAGCCGTATTGAGAAGGGCTGCCCCTGCCAAGAAGGTCGCACCCAAGAAGGCCGCACCCAAGAAGGGGTCCGCGGCGAAGCCCGCCGCGAAGAAGGCCGGCAGCGTGGCAGGGCGGTCGACCGGCAAGGCGGCCAAGAGCGCGGCAGGCCGCCCTCGGCGCCCGACGTAGCGGGCCCTCGCACGTGAGGGCCCGGACGCGCCGGTCCACTGCTCCGTTCCCCGGACAGCACAGCGCCCCCGGAGCCGTCCGTCGAGGAAAGGGCTCCGGGGGCGCGGGTGTCACCGGCGGTCAGGCTCCGGACGCGTCCAGCATGGCCGTGCGCTCGACCACCTTGACGCGCTCACGGCCCTGCTCGGCGCCGAGCGCCTGCTCGTGGGCGTCCAGGCGGTGCCAGCCCTCCTTGGTGGTGTACCGGACACCGCGCTGCTCCAGGAAGTCGACGACGGCGTCGGGCCCGGGCTGCGTGGGGGTGGGCAGCCGTCCGGCGGCGTGGTCCTCCAGCAGGCAGGCCACCGTCTCGTTGGCGTCGCCCTTCGTGTGCCCGATCAGGCCGATCGGACCGCGCTTGATCCACCCGGTGACGTACACCGAGGGCATCGGCTCGTCACCGGTCAGCACGCGTCCCGCCTCGTGCGGGACGGTGCCGGAGACCACGTCGAAGGGCAGCTTCGGGAGCTCCTCCGAGTAGTAGCCGACCGCGCGGTAGACGCTCTGCACGTCCCAGTCCGTGTGCCGGCCCGTGCCCTTGACGTTGCCCGTGCCGTCCAGCTCCGTGCGCTCGGTGCGCAGGGCGACGATGCGGCCGTCCTCACCGACGACCTCCACCGGGGACTCGAAGAAGTGCAGGAAGAGCTTGTGGGGGCGGTCGCCCACATCCCGGATCGCCCAGTTCTCCAGCGTGGAGGCGACCATGTTGGCCTGCTTGTTCTCCCGGCGGGTGGCGATCGAGCCCTCGTCGTAGTCGATGTCCTCGGGGTTGACGATGACCTCGATGTTCGGCGAGTGGTCCAGCTCGCGCAGTTCCATCGGGCTGAACTTCGCCTGGGCCGGCCCGCGCCGTCCGAAGACGTGCACCTCCAGCGCCTTGTTCGCCTTGAGCCCGTCGTAGACGTTCGCGGGGATCTCGGTCGGGAGCAGCTCGTCCGCCGTCTTGGCGAGGATGCGCGCGACGTCCAGGGCCACGTTGCCGACACCGAGCACGGCGACCTTCTCGGCCTCCAGCGGCCAGGTGCGCGGGACCTCCGGGTGCCCGTCGTACCAGGCGACGAAGTCGGCGGCGCCGTAGGAGCCCTCGAGCTCGATCCCGGGTATGTCGAGCGCGCGGTCGGCGTCGGCGCCAGTGGAGAAGATCACGGCGTCGTAGAAGGACCGCAGGTCGTCCAGGCCGATGTCGTTGGGGTAGTCGACGTTGCCGAACAGCCGAAGCTGCGGCTTGTCCAGGACCTGGTGCAGCGCCTTGACGATGCCCTTGATCCGCGGGTGGTCCGGAGCCACTCCGTACCGGATCAGGCCGAACGGGGCGGGCATGCGCTCGAACAGGTCGATCGAAACGCCCGGCTCCTGGGCGGCCTCGGACTTGAGAAGCGCGTCCGCTGCGTAGATTCCGGCGGGACCGGCTCCGACGATGGCGACGCGGACGGGGCGTGTCATGGAGTGTGTTCCTTAGGGCGGACGAGCACGGGCAGAGTGCAGCGGAGTAAGGCTTGGCTTACTCCGCTGCCCCCACGGTACGTCCTGTGCCCGGGAGCCCCAGGAGCGGGGCGAGAGGATATATCGGAAATATCTGGACGTATGGGCCTGAAGGGTTCGGGTTTCTGTGAGCGGATTGATCCCTGGCCGTCTCACGTCGGTCCAGAGAATGAGACGGTGCTCGGCGGGCAGGCTGTACGCCGGTGTCCCTGCATGCTCCGGGTCCACTGCGGAGCCATGATGGGCACACGACCGCGACACTCCGACGAGAGGACATGTGCCATGCCGATCGAGGGCGAGTACGAGCCGAGCCCGACGACGTGGGTCCGTGAGCAGGTGGAGCTCATCGAGAGCTCCGGCGGAACGAAGGGGACGACGCTGCGCGGCATGCCCGTCATCCTCCTGACGACGCGCGGCGCCAAGAGCGGCAAGCTCCGCAAGACCCCGCTGATGCGGGTCGAGCACGACGGGGAGTACGCGGTGGTGGCCTCGCTCGGCGGCGCCCCCAAGCACCCCGTCTGGTACTACAACGTACAAGCCGACCCAGAGGTGGAGCTGCGGGACGGGACGGTCCGGCAGGACATGGTCGCCCGCGAGGTCTCGGGCGAGGAGAAGGCCCTGTGGTGGGGCCGCGCGGTGGAGGCGTTCCCCGACTACGCCGAATACCAGACCAAGACCGACCGCGAGATCCCGGTCTTCGTCCTCTCCCTGGCCGGGAAGAGCTGAGGCGACAGCCGTGAGCGGATCGGCCGAACCCGGACGGTGTGCCGGGCAGGCCGATCCGGCAGCTGATCCCGAAGGGCTGAATACCGGCTTCAGCGCGGGACGCCGTTCCCCCTTGCCCGGCCCTTCCCGACTCTTTACCTTGACATCAAGACAGAGGGAGGAGCGGATGTGGCTCAGCCGAACTCCGAGTACACCTTCGACGGCCTGCATCATGTGCAACTCGCGATCCCCCCGGGGGCCGAAGCGCTCTGCCGCGAGTTCTGGCGTGACATTCTCGGCATGACCGAGCTGGAGAAGCCGTCAGAGCTGGCAGCACGCGGTGGCTGCTGGTTCCGTGGGGGTGGTCTGGAGATCCACCTGGGCGTCGAGGACGACTTCCGCCCGAGCAGTAAGGCGCACCCGGGCATCCTTGTGAGCTCGTTGGACGTGCTCGCCGAGCGGTTGGACGACAACGGGGTGAGCGTCACCTGGGACGACGCGTTCCCTGGGTACAACCGCTTCTACGTGCTCGACAAGCTGGGCAACCGGCTCGAGTTCCTGGAGCCCGTCCACGATGCCTGATCGCTACGAGTCCGACCCGCGGGAACGAGGGCCTCAGGCCGCGCCCGGCCTGAGCCGTTCGCCACGAGCCCGAGAGCCCCAGGCCCGGCCGGTGCACCTCGGAACCGTGGATCAGGAACAGACCTGAACCGCTACCAGGAGAGTCCGCCGACCGCGGACGCGATGCGGTCGCGGTCCCAGGCGCCGTCGGCGACCAGCACCCGGTATCGACGGGTCAGGGTCGCTCCCGGGTCCAGTACCAGCTCCTCGTGGAAGGCGAACGACGGAGCGACGGCCGCGAAGGGGGAGTTGCGCACGAACCAGTGGGCCGGGTGCGCACCACCCGCGCCGGTGTGGTCGTTCCCGGGGGCGTGGACGAAGACGAGCGTCGCGTGCCCGTCGGCCTCGTCGTGCTCACCGCTGTACGCGAGCCACGGGGCCTGCTGTCCCATGACGTCCGGCCCCTCGGCGTCCGGAGTGATGATCCGCCCGTCCCGGAAGGCGCGCGGCCCGCGCCAGAACAGCCCCGTATACCCCGCGTTCGGGCGGCCGTGCGTCGTCGGGCTGCCGAATCGCAGCGGTTCCGCACGCCGGTTGGTGACCGCCGACGACCAGGTCAGCGCCCAGCTGCCGGTCACCACGTCGATGTCGTGCACCTCGATACGGCGCGTCTCCTCGGCCCAGAGCCCGCCGCTGCGGGGATGCCAGGTCAGCCGCTCCGAGAACCGGACACCGCCGTCGTGCACCGACACATCGTCGAAACCGGCGTGCGCCATGGACCCGACGCGCTCCGGCAGGGCGAGATATCCCTCGCCGTGCACATAGCTGTTGCCGCCCCACAGATTCGCGCCCGACAGATGTGAGGCGGTCATCTGCAGACCCTTGTGCCAGCGGTGATCGTTGGGCCGGTACCCGGTCACCACCTGGCCGGACAGCGTCCGCAGGGGATGGATGTACGGCTTGGGGGCCTCCCAAGCCTCCTCGGCCCGGTAGACGTAGCGCAGCAGTTCCACCCCGCTTCCCGTCGCCGTGACGGACAGGTGGTCTCCGTGCCGGTGGTCGAGTTCCACTTCCTTCGTCATGCCACGACCTCCGCGGACCGGTCCGGGCGCTCCGGCGCCCAGCCGGGGGCGTCGCCGTGCAGCGCGCCGTAATAGGGATCGCCCGGGCCGATCTCGCCCGCCCGTACGGTGGCCCCGGTGAAGGCCGCCTTGTAGAGCGCCGCGACGAGCTCGAGGCTCTTGCGGCCGTCCGCGCCGCTGCTCCGCGGTCTGCGGCCGGCCCGCAGGTCCTCAAGTAGGCCCTTGAGCTGCGCCTCGTGCGAGCTGGGCACATCGGCTCCGAAGTCGCGCCAGACGTCCGCCTCTTCGGAGGTCACTCCAGGGGCCGGTGTGATCCGCCAGTCCGCGTTGCGGTACCCGTACAGATGGGTGAGCTCGACCGTTGCCCGTTCGCAGTCGATCCGGATACGGCTGACCTCGTCCGGGCTGAGCACGCTGTTGACGACGGTGGCCATCGCGCCGTTCTCGAAGCGGATGAGCGCGGTGGAGACATCCTCCGTCTCCACGTCGTGCACCAGTCGCCCCGCCATCGCGCGGATCTCCGCCCACGGGCCCAGGAGGTCGAGCAGCAGATCCATCTGGTGGATGCCGTGCCCCATCGCGGGCCCGCCGCCCTCGCTGCTCCAACTTCCCCGCCAGGGGGCGGAGTAGTAGGCCTCGTCCCTGTACCAGGTGGTCTGGCAGTGCGCCACCAGCGGTCGGCCCAGGGCCTGTTCGGCGAGCAGTTCCCGGACGTGCCCGGCGCCCGAGCCGAAGCGGTGCTGGAACACGATCGCCGCGTACGGGCCGTCACCTGCGGTGCCCTCCGCCGCCTCGATCGCGTCGAAGTCCTCCAGTGAGGGGCAGGGCGGCTTCTCGCACCACACCCACGCCCCGGCGCGCAGCGCGGCGACGGTCTGGTCGCGGTGGAACCGGGGCGGGGTGGCGAGGGTGACCAGGTCCGGACGCTGCTCGGCGAGCATCCGGTCGAGGTCGGTGTACGGGTGGGCGATGCCCGCGTCGGTGCAGAACGCCTCGACCGAGGACGCGTCGACATCGACCGCGGCGACGATCTCCAACGGCTGCCCGGCGCCGAGTGCGGTCAGCGCGGGCAGATGACTGCCACGTGCGATCGCACCCGTGCCGACGATCGCGACCCGCACCGGCTCCCGGTGCGAAGGATTGCTGGTCGTGACAAACACCCCTTCAGGTGGAGACATGGGCGCCCACCGGACAGCAAGCGCTTTCTCTCCGGGAAACCTAGGCTCCGCGCGCGAGGCGGGTCAAGGGGTCCGGGCCGCGCGCCGCTGTCAGGCCTTCAGCAGTCGCGGCAGCCGCGTGAGCTGCACCGCGTGCTGGAACGGGCCGCCGCCCTCGTGATCGTTGAAGTCGTACACCTCGATCTCCTTGTCGGCGTGCGCGTAGGCGTTGTACGCGGCGAACACCGTGGACGGCGGGCAGGTCAGGTCCTCCATGGCCACGGAGAACAGTGCGGGTGCCCGCCCCCGGGCGGCGAAGTGGACCCCGTCGAAGTAGGAGAGTGTCCTGTTCGTCTGCTCGGCCCGGCCCCGGTGGGTCTTGAGGTAGTCGCCGATCTCGCGGTACGGCTTGCGGTCGGTCAGCCTGGTCGCCCGGGGGAAGTCGCAGAGGAACGGCACGTCCGGCGCGACGGCCGCCAGGTCGGGCACCAGTCCTCCGACCGCGAGGGCGAGGCCGCCGCCCTGACTCGCACCGATCGCGGCGGTGCGGGACGCGTCGGCCAGCGGGTGGGAGCGGGCCGCTTCCACCGCACGTACCGCGTCCGTGATCACCCTGCGGTAGTAGTACGTGGCCGGGTCCTCGATGCCCTGGGTCATGAATCCCGGCAGCGAGGGGCCGGAGCCCACGGGGTCGGCGGTGTCGCCGGGGGCCCAGCCGCTGCCCTGGCCCCGGGTGTCCATCACGAAGTGGGCCATGCCGGCCGAGGCCCAGAGGAGGTGGGCGTGGGGCAGGCTCCGCCCTCCGCCGTATCCGATGAACTCCACGACCACCGGCAGGGGTTCGGTGGTTCCCGCCGGTATGACGAACCAGCCCTTGACGGGGTGGCCGCCGAAGCCGGCGAACGTCACGTCGTACACGTCGACGGTGACGAGATTGAGGTCGGCGCACAGCTCGAAGCGGGCGTCCAGATCGTGGGTTCTGGCCTCGTCGAGTGTGTCCGACCAGAACGCGTCGAAGTCCTCGGGCTCCACCGACCGGCTGCGGTAGGCGTGCAGTTCATCGAGGGGGAGATCGAACAGGGCCATGTGGGACCGCCTCATGAGTGAGGGTGAATGAATGGTCACACCGTACGACGGTCAGCCCTAACGTCAACAAGCGTTCACCCTGCGGGAAAACGCGTTGCCCGTACGGCCTCCTCCTGCGAGGCTTCCGGCATGTCCGATTCGGAACCCCGCGGCTCGCACCAGGTGGCCGCGCTCTTCTCGGGTGGGCGCCTGACGGCGATCCCCCGGAAGCCCGCCCGCCGCGAGCAGTTGCTGGTGCACCTCGCGCACACGCTCTTCGAGCGCGACCGCGTCTACGCGGAGCGCGAGGTCAACGACGCGCTGCTCACGGTGCACGACGACTGCTCGGCCCTTCGCCGCTATCTCGTGGTCGCGGGTCTGCTCGAGCGGCCCCGGGACGGAAGCAGCTACCGGCGCGGGCGGTAGTCGGCCGGCGCCTGGTGCCTATTCGTGAAACACGGCCGGGCAGGCGCGAGGCACCTGCCCGGATCGGTTCGGCTCATGGCTCGTGAACAAGCCGGTGGGTCGGTTCAGTTGAGGGTGTCGGGGTCCGGGCCCGTGCGCATGCCACGGTCCAGACCCGCGATCGCGTCCATGTCGGCTGCCGAGAGCTCGAAGTCGAAGACGTCGATGTTCTGGCGGATGCGGGCGGGCGTGACCGACTTCGGGATCACGACGTTGCCGAGCTGGAGGTGCCAGCGCAGAACCACCTGGGCCGGGGTCTTCCCGTGACGTCCGGCGAGTGAGACGAGGACGTCGTCGTCCAGCAGCGCGCCCTGCGCCAGCGGGCTCCATGCCTCGGTGGCGATGCCGTACTCCGCGTGCACCGCGCGCAGCTCGCTCTGCTGGAGCCCGGGGTGCAGTTCGATCTGGTTGACCGCCGGGACGAGCGAGCTCTCCTCGCGCAGGCGGCGCAGGTGCGCGGGCTGGAAGTTGGATACGCCTGCGGCCCGGATCCGGCCGTCGGCCAGCAGCTTCTCCAGGGCGCGCCAGGTGTCGGCGTAGAGGTCACGGGCAGGCGTGGGCCAGTGGATGAGGTAGAGGTCCACATGGTCGAGGCCGAGCTTGGCCAGGCTCGCGTCGAAGGCGGCGAGCGTGGCGTCGTATCCCTGGTCCGCGTTCCAGAGCTTCGTGGTGACGAACAGCTCATCGCGGGCGAGCCCGGACTCGGCCAGCGCGCGGCCGACGCCTGCCTCGTTGCCGTAGACGGCGGCGGTGTCGATGGAGCGGTAGCCCGCCTCCAGTGCGGCGGCGACCGCGGCGGTGGTCTCGTCGTCGGGGACCTGGAAGACACCGAAGCCGAGCTGCGGAATCGTGACGCCGTTGTTGAGCGTGACGGTGGGGACCGTGGACATGGTGATGCCTCTCGTGGTGACGGACCGAATCGATCCGCGTACGATGGTTACTGGCGTAGACAATAATTGCACACGCGGGTTAATGACAAACGCCAGTAAATCTGTCCAGCGTCCTCATGCGTCCGCGAGGCTCCTCCTGCGTCCGCACGGTGGAGGCACCGGGGTCGGAGGCGAACGGGCCCGCGACCGGCCGGGTCGCGGCGATGTGCTGAACTGTCCGGGAAGCACCGGATACAGGAGTTCCCTTGAACAGCTATCGCCAGCCCGGCATCGTCCTCACCGACCGACGGTTCACGGTCCCTCTCGACCACGACGATCCGGGCGGCGAGACGATCGAGATCTTCGGCCGCGAAGCCGTGGCGAGCGGGAAGTCCCCTGAGGACCTGCCGTGGCTGGTCTATCTGGAAGGCGGCCCCGGCTTCGGCGCCCGCCGCTTCGTGGGCACGGAGGCCTGGCTGGGGCGGGCGGTGCGGGAGTTCCGTGTGCTGCTCCTGGACCAGCGCGGCACCGGCCTGTCCACCCCTGCCAACCGGCAGACGCTGCCGTTGCGCGGCGGCGCCCGCGAGCAGGCCGACTACCTCGCCCACTTCCGGTCCGACAGCATCGTCCGCGACTGCGAACTGATCCGCCCCAGGCTCACCGGCGGCGCGCCCTGGACGGTCCTGGGGCAGTCCTTCGGCGGCTTCTGCGCCGTCCACTACCTCTCGGCCGCCCCGGAAGGCCTCGAAGCCGTCCTGATCACCGGCGGTCTGCCCTCACTGGACGGGCACGCCGACGACGTCTACCGGGCCGCCTACCCGCGGATCGAGCGGAAGGCCGCCGCCCACTACGCCCGCTACCCGCAGGACGTCGCCCGTGCCCGCGCCATCGCCGCACACCTCGCCGAGCACCGCCCGGACAGCGCCGGGCACACGCTGACACCCGAGGGATTCCAGTCCCTCGGCATCATGCTGGGCTCGGGCAGCGGCAGTCACCAGCTGCACTACCTACTGGAGAACGCGTTCGTCGAGGGCCCGCACGGCACCGAGCTGTCCGATGCCTTCCAGGAGGCCATGCGCACCGCCACCTCGTTCGCCGGCCACCCGCTGTACGCCCTCATGCACGAGGTGATCTACGGCCAGGGCGCACGCCCCACCGACTGGGCCGCCGAACGCGTACGCGCCGAGTTCCCGCAGTTCGATGCCGCCGCCGCCCTGGCCGGCGACGGCCCCGTGCTCTTCACCGGCGAGAGCATCCACCCCTGGCACTTCGACGTCGATCCCGCGCTGCGCCCCCTGCGCGAGACGGCGGAGCTGCTCGCCGCCCGCACCGACTGGCCCGTCCTGTACGACGCCGAGCGGCTCGCGGCCAACGAGGTGCCCGTGGCCGCCGCCGTCTACCACGACGACATGTACGTGGACACCGGCCACGCACTGCGTACCGCGTCGTCGATCCGTGGACTGCGTACATGGGTGACCAGCGAGTACGAGCACGACGGCGTGCGCGCGGGCGGCCCCCGCGTGCTGGACCGGCTGCTCGCCCTCGTGCGGGGGGAGAGCGACCGCTAGGTCAGCCCTGGAGGGCGTCCAGCGTCGCGTCCAGGCCGGCCGCGGACTGCGGCGCGCGGTTGTACGGCAGCTTGGAGAGGGCGGCTGCCATGCCGCAGGTGTTGCTCACGGCGGAGTAGACGAGTCCGGCACCGATGCCGGCCGAGAGCCACCGCGCCGCCGGAAGGCGCCGGCCCGCCACCAGGCCGGCCACCACCAGCGAACCGGCGGCGAGACGCACCTGGCGCTCCATCGGCCAGGTCGCCCGGGCCCCCACCGGGCGGTCCAGTCCGTGCCCGTCACCCTCCCAGGCGGAGGTCCCGCCGGTCAGGGTGGCGGCGTCGATGTCGGCGTCGGCGAGGATCTCGCACGCCCTGGTGGACCGTACGCCGGAGGCGCACACCACCAGCAGCGAGCCACGGGCGGAGGCCGACTTCAGGGCGGGCACCGCCTCGCCGAGCCGGTCGAGCGGGATGTTCAGGGCGCCGGGCACGTGCCCGGAGGCGTACTCGCCGGGTGCCCGCACGTCGATGACGGTGAACTCCTCCAGGCGGGCTGCGGCCTCGGAGGGGGAGAGGGATGCGGGGCTGATCACGAGCGGGGTTCCTTTCGGTCGCCGGAGCGGGGGCGGTCCGGGGTCCTGCTCCCGGCGCCCCGGACGGTAATAATACCCCTGGGGGTATTGCTCTCCGGCTCGGCACGGCTGGTCGTGGGCACGTCCGACCGGAGCAACTCCTTGCTCCCTGCCCCGAACCGCTTACGGAATGCGTGCATCCGTCTCCGTTCGCTGGATAGCCTGCCGGATATGACACAGCAGCTGGAACCCATGCCCACGGACTGGCACCGTGCGCTGGCGGTGGTCGCCCATCCCGACGACCTCGAGTACGGCTGCGCCGCCGCCGTGGCCGGCTGGACCGATGGGGGGCGTGAGGTCACCTACCTCCTGGTGACCCGCGGTGAGGCCGGGATCGACACGATCGCACCTGACGCGTGCGCTCCACTGCGGGAGCGGGAACAACGGGCGAGCGCCGCGGCCGTCGGCGTCGCCTCCGTGGAGTTCCTCGATCATCGGGACGGTGTCATCGAGTACGGCACGGCTCTGCGCCGCGACATCGCCGCCGCGATCCGCCGTCACCGGCCCGAACTGCTCATCACTCTCAACCACCGTGACACCTGGGGCGGCGTCGCCTGGAACACCCCGGATCACCGTGCGGTCGGCCGGGCCACCCTGGACGCCGCGGGCGACGCGGGAAACCGCTGGATCTTCCCCGAACTGGGTGAGCAGGATCTCGAGCCGTGGGACGGGGTGCGCTGGGTCGCCGTGGCGGGCACCGACCGGCCCACCCACGCGGTCGACGCGACACCGGGGTTCGAGCGTTCCGTCCAGTCTCTGATGGCGCACCGCACCTACATCGAGGTGCTGACGGACGAGGATCCGGAGACGTACTGCCGTGCGTTCCTCACCGGTACCACCGAGGCGGCTGCCGAGCGCTTCGGCGGCCGCCCGGCCGTCACCTTCGAAGTCTTCGCCCGCTGACCCGCCCGGTGGCCGGTCCGGGTCTGACGTTGGGCCCGGCATCGGGTCGGGCCGTCCGCCGGGTCTCCGGATGGGGGCGACGCCTCCGGTCGCACAGGTGCCCGATTGACAAACAGGATTGCTGATTCTGCAATGGGCGTCATGAAGGAACAGAATCAGGACGACCCCGAACTCGACGCCGTACTGACCGGGGTCGGTCCGCGGCTGCGACGGCTGCGCAAGGACCGCGGCGTGACGCTGGCGGCGCTCTCCGAGGTCACCGGAATCTCCGTCTCCACCCTGTCCCGCCTCGAATCCGGCGGACGCCGACCCAGCCTGGAGCTGCTGCTCCCCATCGCCAGGGCCCATGAGGTGCCGCTCGATGATCTCGTCGGGGCGCCGCCGGTCAGCGATCCGAGGGTCAAGGCGAAGCCGATCGTGCACGGCGCGAAGACCTCCCTGCCCCTCACCTCCCGGCCGGGAGGTCTCCAGGCGTACAAGGTCATACAGGAGGCCTCCTGCACCGAGGCGCCCGAGCAGCGCACCCACGAGGGATACGAGTGGCTGTACGTGCTCAACGGCCGTCTTCGGCTCAAGCTCGCGGAGCACGACCTGGTCCTGGCCCCCGGTGAGGCCGCCGAGTTCGACACCAGGCTCCCGCACTGGTTCGGCCCCGCGGGCGACGAGCCGGTCGAATTTCTCAGCCTGTTCGGGCCGCAGGGTGAGCGGATGCACGTGAGGGCCAAGCCGAAGCGGTCGTGAACGGGCCGAGTGGGTGGGTGCGAGGTGTTCCCAGAGGGGCAAGCGACCGCTTAGTATGCGCCGGAGCAGTGGTAATGCCGACAGTGTTGTGGAGGCCCCTCATGCAGGCATGGCGAGTGCACCGGAACGGCGAGCCGAGCGAGGTGATGGAGCTCGAGGAGACGGACCGGCCGACCCCCGGGGACGGGCAGGTGCTGCTCGAGGTGCGCGCGGCGAACATCAACTTCCCCGACGCGCTGCTCTGCCGCGGCCAGTACCAGGTGAGGCCCCCGCTGCCTTTCACCCCCGGCGTGGAGATCTGCGGTGAGACGGCGGACGGACGCCGGGTGCTCGCCACCCCCGCCCTCCCGCGGGGCGGTTTCGCCGAGTACGTAGTCGCGGACGAAGCGGCCCTGCTGCCGGCCCCCGACGCCCTGGACGACGCCGAGGCCGCCGCACTGCACATCGGCTACCAGACCGGCTGGTTCGGTCTGCACCGGCGCGCACATCTGCAGGCCGGTGAAACGCTGCTGGTGCACGCGGCCGCGGGTGGCGTCGGCAGCGCCGCCGTCCAGCTCGGCAAGGCCGCCGGGGCCACCGTCATCGGGGTCGTCGGCGGCCCCGAGAAGGCCGCGATCGCCCGCGAACTGGGATGCGACCTGGTCATCGACCGCCGGAGCGAGGACATCGTCGCGACGGTGAAGGAAGCCACGGGCGGACGCGGTGCGGACGTCGTCTACGACCCGGTCGGCGGAGACGCCTACGCCAAGTCCGTCAAGTGCATCGCCTTCGAGGGCCGTGTCGTCGTCGTCGGTTTCGCGAGCGGCACCATCCCCACCCCGGGCCTCAACCACGCCCTGGTGAAGAACTACTCGATCGTCGGACTCCACTGGGGTCTGTACAACACCAAGGACCCCGCCGCCGTCCGCGCCTGCCACGACGAGCTCACCAAGCTCGCGGCACAGGGGGTCATCAAGCCGTTGATCAGCGAGCGTGTCCCCATGGCCGACGCGGCACGGGCCGTGCAGCGTGTCGCCGACGGCACCAGCACCGGCCGCATCGTCGTCCTGCCGTCAGGAGGCATCCGATGAGCACCGCCCTCGACGCGGCACAGATCCGCCGTCTGACCCAGGAGCTGCTGGCGGCCCATCCGCCGGCCACCACCGGCCGTGCCGACTTCCTCGAGGCGCGCTTCGACGCCGGCCTGGCCTGGGTGCACTACCCCGTCGGGCTCGGCGGACTCGACGCGCCGCGCTCCCTTCAGCCGGTCGTCGACGCCGAACTCGCCGCCGCCGGGGCCCCCGACAACGATCCGCGCCGTATCGGCATCGGCCTGGGCATGGCCGCCCCGACGGTCCTCGGCTACGGCACCGAGGAGCAGAAGCAGCGCTTCCTGCGGCCGCTGTGGGTGGGCGAGGAGGTGTGGTGCCAGCTCTTCAGTGAGCCGGGCGCCGGATCCGACCTCGCCGCCCTGGGCACACGCGCGGTCCGCGACGGCGAGGACTGGGTGGTCGACGGGCAGAAGGTCTGGACGTCCAGCGCCCATGTCGCCCGCTGGGCGATCCTGATCGCACGCACCGACCCGGACGTCCCCAAGCACCGCGGCATCAGCTACTTCATCTGCGACATGACCGACCCCGGTGTCGAGGTGCGGCCGCTCCGCCAGATCACCGGCGAGGCCGAGTTCAACGAGGTCTTCCTCACCGGCGTGCGCATTCCGGACAGCAGGCGCCTCGGCCCGGTCGGCGACGGCTGGAAGGTCGCCCAGACCACCCTGATGAACGAGCGCGTCTCGATCGGCGGAGCCCGCATCCCCCGCGAGGGCGGCATGATCGGCACCGTCGCGAAGACCTGGCGCGAACAGCCCGGCCTGCGCACCCACGACCTTCACCAGCGGTTGCTCACGCTGTGGGTCGAGGCCGAGGTCGCCAGGCTCACCGGCGAGCGGCTGCGCCAGCAGCTCGTCGCCGGAGAGCCCGGCCCCGAAGGCTCGGGCATGAAGCTCGCGTTCGCCCGTCTCAATCAGGAGATCAGTGGGCTCGAGGTCGAACTGCTGGGTGACGAAGGTCTGTTGTACAGCGACTGGACCATGCGCCGCCCGGAGCTCGTCGACTTCACCGGACGCGACGCCGGTTACCGCTATCTGCGGTCCAAGGGCAATTCCATCGAGGGCGGTACGAGCGAGGTCCTGCTCAACATCGTCGCCGAGCGCGTCCTCGGTCTGCCCGTGGAGCCGCGTAACGACAAGGACGTCGCCTGGAAGGATCTTGCCCGATGACCGCACAGACCGACGCCGCACAGGCGCCCGACCTGCTCTACTCGGAGGCAGAGGAGGACCTGCGGTCCGCCGTGCGTTCGCTGCTCGCCGACCGGGCCGACGCGCCGACGGTGATCGCCGGCATCGAGTCCGACACGCCGTACGACCTGCGGCTGTGGGAATCACTTGCCGCAGGGATCGGAGCCGCGGGGCTCCTGGTCCCGGAGAAGCTGGGCGGCCAGGGCGCCACCCACCGCGAGGCCGCCGTGGTCCTGGAGGAGCTCGGGCGCAGCGTCGCCCCGGCGCCGTACCTGACGAGCGCCGTCGTCGCGACCGAGATCCTTCTCGCGCTGGGCGCCGACGACGGCCCCGTCGCCGGACTCCTCGGCGAGCTGGCCTCGGGCCGCAAGATCGCCGTGCTCGCCCTTCCGTTCGCCACGCCGCCCGCCGGCGCAGCCGCGGCTATGACCGGCACGCTGGAACGGACCGTGACCGGCGTCGCCGAGGCCGCCGCGGCCGACGTGCTCCTAGTGCCCACGGCTGATGGTCTGTACGCGGTGGAGGCCGGCGGGGACGGGGTCGCCGTCCAGCCGCTCGTCCCGCTCGACCTGACCCGCCCGCTCGCCACGGTCACCCTCACCGGGGCCACCGGCACCCGGCTCGCGGAGGCGGGCCCCGCGGCCGCGGCCGTGAGCAAGGGCCTGCTGGCCGGCGCCGGACTGCTCGCGTCCGAGCAGCTCGGACTGGCCGAGTGGTGCCTGACGGAAACCGTCCGGCACACCCGCGAGCGCCACCAGTTCAACAGGCCGGTGGGCTCGTTCCAGTCGCTCAAGCACCGGATGGCCCAGCTCTGGCTGGAGGTCGTCTCCGCGCGCGCAGCCGCCCGCAACGCCGCGGACGCGCTGGCGACCGGCAGCCCGGACGCCCCGCTCGCGGTGGCCGTGGCACAGGCCTACTGCTCCAGGGTCGCCGTTCACGCGGCGGAGGAATGCGTCCAGCTGCACGGCGGGATCGGGATGACGTGGGAACACCCCGCGCATCTGTATCTGAAGCGGGCCAAGGCCGACTCGGTCGCGTACGGCACCGCGGGACGCCATCGCGACGCCGTCGCCGAGCTGGTGGAGCTTCCGGCACCGTGAAGCGCGTCCGGAGCGGGGGTACGTGACCACACGTGCCCCCGCTCCGCCATGTCCGGGCGCCGGGCGCAGGGGAACATCAGGCGCAGCGCAGCCGACGCGCGGGCGACGGCATGCTCAACTCTTGGCAGGTACCTGCCTTTCGGTGAATCCGCGCGCCCATACTCGTCGCGTCCCCCCGCCCGCTCTGCCCGCCCGTCTCAGGGAGACCCCATGGCACACCTGACCCGTCGCAGAGTCGTCACCACCGCTCTCGCCACCGCCGCCGCAGGCGCGTTCATCCCCGCGCAGAAGGCCGCCGCGGCACCTGCCGGGACCGTCCGCCCCCGCGGTCCCCGTCCGCTGGCCCGCGCCCACGCGCACAACGACTACCTGCACCCGCGCCCTCTCCACGACGCTCTCGCGCACGGTTTCACGAGCGTCGAGGCGGACATCTTCCTCGTGGACGGCGAGCTGCTCGTCGCCCACGAGCCCGAGAGCCTCGACCCCGCACGCACCCTCGTCTCGCTCTACCTCGACCCGCTGCTGGCCAGGGTCCGCGCCAACCACGGTTCCGTCCACAGCGGACACCCCGCCCCGCTGCAGCTGCTGATCGACATCAAGACCGACGGCGCCGCCACCTACCTCGCGCTCGACCGGGTGCTGCGCCGTTACCGCCACATCCTCACCCGCTCCGTCCACGGGAGGATCCGCAACGGCGCGGTCACCCCCGTCATCTCGGGAGACCGCGCCGCCCGCGTCCCGATGGAGGCGCAGACCACCCGGTACGCCTTCTACGACGGCCGGCCGGAGGATCTCGGCACCGCGGCCCCCGCCTCCTTCATCCCGCTCATCAGCGCCAACTGGGCCACGAGCTTCAGCTGGCAGGGGACAGGGCCCTTCCCCGCCGCCGAACGGGACCGGCTGCGCACCGCCGTCTCGGCGGCTCACGCGAGCGGACAACGGGTCCGGTTCTGGGGGACGCCCGACATCGCCGGTCCGGAACGCGACGCCGTCTGGACCGAGCTCGTCGCCGCGGATGTCGACCACCTCAACACCGACGATCTGGCAGGTCTCGAAACCTTCCTCCGCCGACGCGGCTGACCGGCGCAGGCCGACACATCCGGTCACTGTGCGTCAACACCCGTTCGGCGGACACGCCAGTGCGCCGAACGGCCTCTCCGCTGCGCCACACTGGCGGCCGAATGCCGCAATTCCGGCGCGGCGGAGGAGGTTGGCCATGGCCATTTCGATCTCAGTGGTGCTGCTCCTGCTGATCCTCGCAGTGATCTTCCTGCGCAACGGCGGACTCAAGATCTCGCACGCGATCGTGTGCGCCCTGCTCGGCTTCTTCCTCGCGGGCACGAGCATGGCGCCGACCATCCACGAAGGGATCACCGCCACCGCGAACGTCGTCAGCGGCCTGAGGCCCTGATACACACGCACCGTCGGGATGCGGGAGAATGTCGACCCGATCGTGGCACAGCGCCGCACGGGACCCGGCGAGGGCGATACCGTCGTCCCGAGGGCCCCTGCGCGCGCTTCGTCGACATGGCTTGGACCTGACCGATCCTCGCCACGCACCTGGAGAACGCACCAATGTCATTCCCGCACCCCGGACGACAGTCGGGCGCCGCACACCACGAGTACTGCAACAACGCCCTGTGCTGCCGCTGCCAGCAGCGGCAGTGGACGACAAAGCTCGGCGACGAGCGCCTCTGCGGCCCTTGTGCCGCCTGCTGCCGCGACTGCGGGCGGGCACCCGCACCCCACCTTGACGGGCTCGACGACGGGCTCTGCGCGGAATGCCGGGGACGGTGCGGCCGATGCCAGCGGGCGCTTCCTGTCGAGGGCCCCTGCCCCTGCCGCAAGTGGCGCGAGCGCGCGGGAGGCGACCCGGTCACCTACATCCTTCAGGCGCTCCCGCAACCGCTGGTCCAGGCACTCGGCCACCGCCACCCCCGGACGGTGCACGATCTGATCCACCGCGAGCTCGCCCGACGCACCCCCGACCAGCTCCTGGAGCGGGTCGAACGCCGGTGGAACGTCCGCTGGTCGCACGCTCTCCACGAGAAGGACGAGGACGGCCGGCGCCGCTGGGCACCGCAGGAGATCGCCGAAGCGCTGGTGAGCCCCGGCCGCTGCGCGAATTCCCAGTGCGAGGACGGCTATCTGATCACCAGCGACACGCCGTGCGGCCAGTGCCTGCACCCCACCCACCGCTTCGTCACGTCGGTGGCCGACCGGACATCCACCTCGGACCACGCCCGCGCGGCCGCCGCGCAGATCAGGCGCGCGCTCGTGGAGGGCCGCTCCACCAAGCCGGGCAAGCGACGGCCCTCCTAGTGCACGCGAGCCCAGCATGATCCAAACGAGAGACCCTAGCCCTTCTCCAGCGCGCCCCGAACCAGCGCCGCGGCCAGTACGGCCGGGTCCTGGTCCTTCGCCAGCCGGGTGAGCCTGCCGGGGTCGGTGGGCAGGCCCAGTCGTTCCGCGCCCTGGAGCGCCTTCGCGTCGAGGTAGGGCGCCGTCTCGGCCCACACCGACTGCACCTCGCGCAGGAAGATGTCGGCGCCGGCCGGCCCGATCCCGGGGAAGCGGCGGAGCCCCGAACGCAGTGTGTCCGTGTCACCGTCGGCCTCCCGGCGCAGGCGCCGCAGGTCCCCGCCGTACGTATCGAGCAGGAGCAGGGCACCGTCCCCCAGCTGGGTCGCCGTCCGTTCGTCGTACCGGCGGTAGCCGCCCTCGCCCAGCGCGTCGACGCGCTCCTGCCACGTGGCGTCGGCCATACGGCGCGGCGTACGCAGCCGGTGCGAGAACAACGCCCGCGCCGCGGCCACCGCGACCTGTGCCCGGATCCGCGCGCTCAACAGGTGGCTCAGGACGAGCAACTGGTACAAGGGCTGGGGGGTGTCGCGCATCCGGATACCCGCCTCGGCCGCATACGTGGTGCCGTGCCGCTCCAGCAACGCCTCCAGAGTCCGGCGTGTGCTCATGTGAATCCGAAGATGCGCGCGATGAAGTATCCCGCGACGACGAGAGAGCCCAGCATTATCACGGTCGCCCAGAGGACGGGGTGCTCCCAGATCCCACCGTCGGGGCGCTCGACATGTGCTTCGCTTATGCAACCCTCTGCGGGAGGCGTCTCCCCGGGGGGCGTGAGTGAGATAGCCATATCTCCACCATCGCTCCAAGCGGCCCGCACCGCGAGGCCGGTGCCTATGGTGGCTTCGCGTACGTCCGTACGGAGTCCGACCGGTCCCCGAAGCGCTGCGGGAGCCCGGAACGGGGCACCGTCAAGGAATGCCTGCAGTCTCCACGCCCGAGCCCGTCGTCAAACTCGTCCAGCGCACCACCGAGCCCGCCGCGGCCCAGACGCTGCGGTCGACGGCGGCGGCCGTCATCGCCTTCGCGGTGGCCCAGTCGGTCCTGCCCGCCCCGCATCCCGCGCCGCTCACCGCCCCCCTCACCGCCCTCCTCGTGGTGCAGGTGACGCTCTACGCCACGCTCACCACCGGGATCCGGCGCGTGAACGCCGTCGTCGTCGGGGTCCTGATCGCCAGCGGATTCAGCTCGCTGGTGGGTCTGAGCTGGTGGACTCTCGGGCTGACCATCTTCACCTCCCTGCTGATCGGGCGGCTGGTACGGGTCAACGAGTTCGTGCCCGAGGTGGCCATCAGCGCGATGCTGGTCCTCGGGGTCGCGCAGGTCGCCGATACGGCCTGGGAGCGCGTGCTGGAGACACTGATCGGCGCCGGGGTGGGACTGCTCTTCAACCTCCTGCTGGCACCGCCCGTCTGGGTCGAGTCGGCGGGCGTCTCCATCGGCGGCCTGGGGGAGCGGATGGGAAAGATGTTCCGGGCCCTGGGCGAGGAGATCGGCGGTAACCACCCCGTGCAGGAGGCCGCCGCGCGCCTGCACGAAGCCCGCCGCCTGGACCACGACATCGTCGAGGTCGACGCATCCCTGCGGCAGGCCGAGGAGAGCCTGATGCTCAACCCCCGCGTCAAGCAGGGGCTGCTCTACCGCGTCGTCCTTCGGACCGGGCTCGACACGCTGGAGATCTGCGCCGTGGTGCTGCGCGTCCTGACCCGCACGCTGACAGACCTCGCCAAGGCGCGTACGGAGGAAGCGCTCTTCCCCGAGGATGTGGCCACGGACCTCAGCGAACTCTTCGTGCACATGGCCGAGGCGATCGAGGGCTTCGCGCTGATGATCACCACGCCGATGGCCGAGAGCGGCGAGGAGGCGGAGGAGCGCCTGTCCGACGCGCTCGCCCGCAGTCGCGTGACGCGCGACCGCGTGGCGGATCTGCTGCTCGAAGACGTCCAGGAGCACCCCAGGCCGACCGCATCCTCGACGAACTCGACATCGACAAGCGCACGGAGCGCCTGGCCGAGGAGCTGGACCGCCGCTCGGCGGAGGCGCACGACCGCCACCCGCGGCTGCGGGCGATGTCCCGCCGGCTGCGCGGGGCGGCGCCGGCGCGGCTGCGGGCAGGCGAGTGAGAGCAGTCAGTCCGCGGAGCGGTGAGGCCCCTCGTCGGGCTGCGTACGGCGTCGATGACTCGTGTCGCACCACGGGTACATCCGGCTTCGCCGGCACATGCACAGGGCTACGACGAACCGGTCGGAGACGGCAACGCTGCCGTCCGCGCACGTGACTTCCACGGGCCCCTCCACGAGGAGGGGTCCTTCGTCACCGAGGGTGATCCGGCAAGGGCGTTCAGAGTTGTTCGGCACGGATGACCACCAGCTCCTCCGCCATGTCTCCCTCGTTCACCAGCCCCGTATCCCGAAGCCAGCGCAGTCTGGAGCGCAGCACGGGTCCGAGGGGCACAAGGGCGCGGTCACTGACACGGGCCCGCAGTCCGGCGTCCGAGAGACGCCGCACGGTCACGTCGCTGTCGCACAGCCCGGAGTGCACGAGGAGGAGGCGGCCTCCGGGGCGCAGCGCGGCCGGGACGGTCTCGCAGACCCGGTCGAGGATCGCCCGGCCGTCGCGCCCGGCCTCCCAGGCCCGCGCCGCCCCGTGCCCGGGAATCCGGCCCATGGGGGACGGCACATAGGGAGGGTTGCAGATCACCAGGTCGTAGGACCGGCCGGGCAGTGCCGAAAGCAGATCGCTGCGCTGCACGGTGATGCGCCGACGGTGCAGCAGCGCGTTCAGCCGCGCGGTCGCCACGGCCCGCCACGCGATGTCCACCGCCGTCACCCGCGCACCCAGCTGCGCCGCGTGCAGAGCGAGGGCACCGCTGCCCGTGCCGACGTCCAGGACCTCGGTGCCGGGGGCGAGGCCCTCCCGGTTCAGCGCTGCCATGAGCAGGCGGGTGTCGTGCTGGGGCGCGTACACGCCAGGGAGTGTCATCAAGCGGTCGGTGCGGGCGGCCTCGGCCGTGTCTGCGGACATCTGCGACTCCATTCGATGCTTCGGCCTGCGGGTGCGGACCAGGACGGCGGTTCAGGCCCTCCAGTCCGCCAGCAGCCGGTCTCCGAGCCGGTCCTCGAGACACGAGGTAGCGGTGATGCCGAACACGATGTCGGCCGCCAGTCCGGGTTCGTCGTCGAGCAGACCGCCGATCACGTCACGGCGCACGACCTGCTCGTGCACGGCGTCGGCTTCGACGTGCTCGGTGTAGAAGAACTCCGCCGCGGGCCCCGCGCCGGTGCGCTTCATGGCGTGGGCAAGGCGCCGCGAGGCGGGGGACGAGGTGATCTCGACGGCGGCGAAGTGGCCCACGAGCGCTCCGCGCAGCCGACGGTGCAGACCGAACAGCGACATCAGGTTCACCAGGGCCAGCATGGGTGCGCAGCCCTCGTCCAGATAGCGGCCGTAGGCGGTTTCGAGGCCGAGGTCGGTCATGAGGTCGGCGAAGAGCTGGGCGTGGACACGGTCCGCGCGGCCGGCGCCGAACTCGTCGTACTCGATCGCCGCCATGCCCGCCTTGGCCCGGCCGCTGAGCCGGGGCAGCACCCAGGCATGCGGGTCGGCCTCCTTGAGGTGGTACAGGGAACGCTGCATCGCGTAGTCCCGCAGGTGGCGCAGCTCGCCCCGGTCCTGGAGGAACCAGGAGACGCCGGAGCCGCGGACCGGTTCCACGAGGAGGCCGTCCAGGACGTCATCCAGGCTCGCGGTCACGGTGGCGTCGCGCCGCAGAGCCGCGAGGAAACGTTCCTCCATGGCGGCGCGTACCGCGAGGAGAGGCGGGTCCCACTCCAGCTCAGGGCGTGCGCCGGTGAACCCGCGGTAATGGAGCTCGTAGCAGACGTACAGGGCAAGTTGCAGATCGTCGCCGTAGGGCTCGGCACTCCGGGCGTCATCCGGATCCGGCAGAGCGCCGCTGTCCTGCAGGTAACCGATCACCCCTGCGGAGAGCACTCCGCGCGCTCGCGGAAGAGAAGGACCTGTGCGGTGAGGTGACATGGGTTTCCTCCTGCCCCGGCATGCCCCGGAGTCACACGGACAACCGTGATCGACTGTACGCCGAACAGCCGACACCGGCCTGTCCTCACCTGCTGACCCCGGCCCGGGGCGCTAACCGCGGGTCTTCTCCGTCGTCCAGTCCAGGAGTTGTTCCACGGGCCAGGAGGTGATGACCCGCTCCACGGGCACTTCGCACTCCTCCGCTCGCGCGCAACCGTAGAGCTGCCAGTCCAGCTGCCCCGGTGCATGCGCGTCGGTGTCGATCGAGAGGAGAGCACCCGACGCGACCGCCTGCCGGAGCAGGGCGCGCGGCGGATCGAGCCGCTCCGGGCGGCAGTTGATCTCCACCGCCGTCCCCGCCTCGGCGCACGCCGCGAAGACCCGCTCGGCGTCGAACTCCGACTGCGGTCGCTTCTTTCCGCCGAGGAGCCGCCCCGTGCAGTGCCCCAGGACGTCCGCGTGCGGATTGCGTACGGCGGCGAGCATGCGCCCGGTCATCGCCGTGGCGTCCATGCGCAGCTTCGAATGGACCGATACGACCACCACATCGAGTCGTTCCAGTACTTCCGGGTCCTGGTCGAGTGATCCGTCGTCGAGAATGTCGCACTCGATCCCGGTGAGCAGACGAAAGGGCGCCCACCGTTCGTTCAGTTCCGCCACGACGGACAACTGCTCGAGCAGGCGCTCGGTCGTGAGCCCGTTGGCCACGGTCAGTCTGGGGGAGTGGTCCGTGAGCACCGCCCACTCGTGGCCCAGCTCGCTCGCCGTCCGGCCCATCTCCGCGATCGGGCTGCCCCCGTCGGACCAGTCCGAGTGCATATGGCAGTCACCGCGGAGGGCGGCGAGGAGAGCCTCACCGCCCGAGGCCAAGGGCGCCGACGCCTCTTCCTCCAGCGTTTCGAGATACCCGGGAGTCGCACCCTCCACGGCCTCACGGATCACCTTGGCCGTCTTCGGCCCGATGCCGCGCATCGCTTCCAGCGAACCGTGCGCCACCCGGTCGGCGACCTCCTCCCCGTCCATCGAGCTGATCGCGTCCGCCGCCGTGCGGAAGGCCTTCACCCGGTACGTGGCCGCCTGGGACCGCTCCAGAAGGAACGCGATCCGCCGCAGGGCGTCTGCCGGATCCATCGTCAGGGCCGAGCGGTGTGCTGAGGGTGCCCGTGCGTACGGCGGGCTTCCTTCATCTCCGCCTCGTAGAGGTGGCGCCGCCCTCCCACGAGCTCCTGGCGCACCCGCTCCTCGACCTCAACGAACGGCCGGTAATACGTGTCGTCGTACGCCTCGACGAGCTGGAAGGTCCAGCAGCCGGGGATGACGTTGCGGCCCAGGATCTCCCGCGCCACCAGGTCGGCGTGCTCCGCGTGGCCACCCATCCGGAGCAGCTCGACAGCCCGGTCCAGCGTCAGATCCGCACCGCCGGTGAGCTGGTGGAACCCGTAGAGCTGCCCCCGGGCGCGTTCCACCTTCTCCAGCGCCTCCGTCAGCGCTCCGAGCGCCTCGACGGTCGTGTCGCCGGCCCCGGATGGCCGTACGTGCTCTTCATCGGGCCCACTGGGGCCAGGGCTCTCACTCATGCATACGACTGTGCACATGTCCCGTGCGCCGCGTCCCGCCGGAACGCCGAAAGGGTGAGTTCCTCCGATCGTCCGTCCATCCGTCGAGATGCGCCGGAACCGATCCTGATGAGACTGGATTTTATGGCAGAGAACCGTACAGCCCGATCCGGGCACGCAGCGAAAACGGCGGCCCCCCGCTCCTCGTCCCGACGCGGCCCCGAGCACGCTGCCCGTGCTGCCTGCGAAAGCCTGGAACGGCTGATCTGTCACCCCACGGAGGGAGTGTCGGCGGTGCGGCGGAAAGACGACGGATGGTGCGTCGTCGTCGACGTGCTCGAAGTACCCCGCATCCCGGACACCACGAGCCTGCTGGCCTCGTACGAGGTGCAGATCGATGAGCGGGGCGAACTCATGGAGTACAGCAGGGTCCGCCGCTACAGGCGTGGCTCCGCCGACGAATGACCCGTTTCGTCTCACACCCGGAAGGACGCTCCATGACCACGACCATGTACGCCGACGAAGTCGCCCCGTGCCCGCCCAGGGCCGGCACGCTCTACGACGTTCTGGAACTCATCCTCGACCGCGGCATGGTCATCGACGTGTTCATCCGGGTGTCGCTGGTCGGCATCGAAATCCTCAAGATAGACGCGCGCATCGTCGTCGCGAGTGTGGACACCTACCTGCGCTTCGCCGAGGCGTGCAACCGGCTCGACCTCGAGCGTGACTCGGGCAGCACCACCATCCCCGAACTGCTCGGCGGAGGCGTGGCCAAGTCGGTCGGCAAGCGCAAGGTGCGCAGGGCGGCGGAGTCCGTCGGCGACTCGGTGCGCAAGGCGGTGGGGAGCGGCGACGACGAGGACGACGACCAGGACGAGCGGGAAGAGCGGCCGAAGAAGCGTCGGGCGCCCGCGCGCGAGGGCTCGCAGCGACGCCGACGCGCGGAGGCGTGAGTCGTGACCGAGCACGGCGTGTACGTGTACGCGATCATTCCGGCGGGAGAGGCGCTCCCGGCCGACACGGTCGGCGTGGGCAGTCCTCCGGCCGCGCTGCGGCTGGTCGGTGACGGGCGGATCACCGCCGTCGTGAGCGACGCGCCACCACAACTGCGCGCCAGACGACGCGACCTGATGGCTCACCAGGAAGTCCTGCTGCGTCTCTCGGACAGTGGCCCCGTGCTGCCCATGCGCTTCGGGGCGGTCGCTCCCGACGAGGAGTCGGTACGTGACCAGCTGGCCGGATCACAGGCGGAGCACCTCGCCATGCTGAGCCACTTGGACGGTGGGGTCGAGATCAACCTCAAGGCGCTCCCTGCCCAGAACGCGCTCGCGGCCGTCGTCGCCGAGGAGAAGAACGTACGACGGCTGCGCGAAGCAGTCCGCAGGCGCCCCGATTACGAGGCGAACGTCAGACTCGGTGAGGCCGTTGCCACCGCGCTGTCACGCCGAGCGGCCGTGGCCGGGAAGAAGATCCTCCACAAGCTCACACCCATGGCTCGTGCGGTGGCCGCCGGGCCGGAGGTCCATGGCTGCGCGCTCAACGTCTCGTTTCTCATCGACCGGAGTGAGAGCGACGCCTTCCGGGCAACGGTGCAGCGGTTCGCCGACAGGCATCGTGATCACGTCGAGCTCCGAGTGGCAGGGCCGCTGCCCTGCTACAGCTTCGTCTCCTCCCGCAGCCTCCGGACCCCGGTCGCAGGGGGCTGACATGGGACTGTTCACCGGCCTGCTCCTGCTGCCCCTCGCACCGGTCCGTGGCGTCGCCTGGGTCGCGGAGAAGGTGAACGACGCGGCCGATCGCGAACTGCACGACCCCGGTGTGATCCGGGCTCAGCTCGCCGCGCTGAACCAGGAACTGGAGGACGGCAACGTCAGCCTGGAGGAGTTCGAACGGCAAGAGGAGGAGCTGCTCGACCGGCTCCATGCCGGACGAGTCCGCCCCGCGCCTAACCATCGAAGGTGACTCACTCATGGAAGATCAGACAAAGGCGACGCTCGCAGCAGCCTTGGTGGGCGGATACGTACTCGGCCGCACGAAGAAGGGCCGTCTGGCGCTCTCCGTCGCGACCTATCTGGCAGGCAGGCGCTTCGGCCTGGAACCGCGCCAGCTCGCCGCCGAAGGCATGCGCCGGTTGAGCGAGATGCCGCAGTTCGCCGAACTGCAGGACCAGTTGAAGGGCGAGGTCCTCGAATCCGGCAGGAAGGCGCTGACGGCGGCGGCGGACCGGGGCATGAACTCCCTGGCCGACGCACTCAGCGACCGGACGGCGCGGCTGGGGGCGCCCGCCGAGGAGGACGAAGAGGACGAGGGCTACGAGGGCGAGTACGAGGACGAGCCTGAGGACGAGGACGAGGAGTACGACGAGGACGAGGAGGAGGAGCCGGAGGAGGACGAGGAGTACGACGAGGACGAGGACGCGGAACCGGAGGAGGACGAGGAGGAAGAGCCGGAGGAGGACGAGGAGGAAGAGCCGGAGGAGCCGCGCCCGAGCGCTAGACGACGGGGAAAGCCCTCCGATGGGGCAGCTGGGCGCAGGGCCGGTAAGAAGGCGGCGGCCAAGAAGCAGCCGGCTGCGAAGAAGACTGCCGCCAAGAAGGCGCCCGAGAAGAAGGCCGCGGCCAAGAAGACCGCAGCCAAGAAGACCGCAGCCAAGAAATCGGCACCGGCCAAGAAGAAGGCGGCACCGGCCAAGAAGGCGGCGGCCAAGAAGTCGGCACCGGCGAAGAAGTCCGCCGCCCGGAAGGCGCCTGCCAAGAAGTCGTCGGCCCGGAAGACCACTTCAGCCAAGAAGACGACGTCATCGAAGCGAACCGCGTCCAAGCGCGGCGAACGGCGGAGGTAGGCAGCCATGGCCAGGACGGACAAGGACGAACCCGAGGCGGCCGAGTCGGGTATGGACCGTCTCCGCGGGGAGGTCTCGAACTTTTTCGGAGCGCAGACAGGGAAGCTGGCGCAGAAGGCCGGCGACAAGCTGACCGGTCTCACGGGCCAGCTCACCGACATCGCCGACAACGGCGGTTCGCTGCCGTCGATCGCTTCTCGCGTCATGCAGGGCGAATCACCGGTGAAGGCCTTCGTCTCGGAGAAGGCCGGGAACGTCAAGGACAAAGTCGTGGACAAGGCCAAGGAGGCGTTCGGGGGCGGGAAGGGCAAAAGCCAGTCCGGCGGGGGCAAGTCCATGAACATCATCGAGGTCCTCGACGTGGGAGTGCCCCTGCGCGACGCCTACGACCACTGGACGCGGTACGACAAGTTCGGCAGCTTCACAAAGGGCGTTCAAAGCGTCTCGATGGATGAGGAGATGTCGAGCGACTGGAAGGTCAAGATCGGCCCTTCCTCGCGCGGCTTCAAAGCGACGGTCCAGGAACAGGTGCCCGACGACCGCATCGTGTGGACCTCCGAGGGGGCCAAGGGCTCGACACGTGGTTGCGTCAGCTTCCACGAACTGGCTCCGAGCCTCACCCGGATCGTCCTGGTGATCGAGTACTACCCCTCGGGATTCTTCGAGAAGACAGGCAACCTGTGGCGGGTACAGGGCCGGCGCATGCGACTCGACTTCAAACTCTTCCAGCGGTTCGTCACACTCACCGACGAGGAGCCCGAAGGCTGGCGCGGTGAAATCCGCGACGGGGAAGTAACTGTGACGCACGAAGAAGCCATGGAGAAAGAGGAAGCCGAGAGCGAGGAGCCCGACGACTCCGAGGAGGAAGGGGAGCCGGAGGAGGAAGAGGAAGAAGGGGAGCCGGAGGACGAGGAGGAGGACGAAGAGGAACCCGAAGAGGAGTACGAGGACGACGAGGAACCCGAAGAGGAAGAAGAAGAGGAAGAAGAGGAGGAAGAAGAGGAAGAGGAAGAGGAAGAGCCCGAAGAGGAGGAGCCTGAAGAAGAAGAGGAAGAAGAGGAAGAAGAAGAGGAATCCGCCCCCCGGAAGCGACGCGGACGAAGGTCGTCAAGGTGACTGATCTCGACCTCGGGCGGGACGACTACCCCATCCCGGGGCCGCCGAACAGCAACCTCGCCGACATCCTCGAACGGGTCCTCGACAAGGGGATCGTCATCGCGGGTGACATCAAGATCGACCTCCTCGACATCGAGCTGCTCACCATCCGGCTCCGCTTGTTCGTCGCATCCGTGGATACCGCGAAGAAGGCCGGAATCGACTGGTGGGAGACGGATCCCGCGCTGAGTTCGCGCGCCGCCCGTAACTCCCTCCTGGACGAGAACCGTGAATTGCGCGAGCGTCTGGAGGCGCTCGAGTCGAAGACGGAAGAGACGTCGGACCACGGATGAGCAAGGAGAACAGAGCCACATGACGGACCGGGGACCCGAACAGGCTTCGGCTGAGAGCGCCCTCTACGTATTCGCGGTGTGCAAGCTACCCGATCCGGCGGCTTTCGCAGGCCTGCCAGGTGTCGCGGCGGGCGCACCCCTGCGCCCACTGCCGTTCGGTGGGCTGACCGCGATCGTTCAGACCGTCCGAGCGGCCGATTTCACCGACGAGGTGTGGCAGGCCCGTATGTCCGACCGGGACGAGCTCGAACGATACGCACGCGCGCATCACGACGTGGTGTCGGCAGCCGCCGCCTCGTGCCCCACCGTTCCTCTCCCGCTGGCCACTCTCTACCACGGCGAGGAGCGGGCCCAGCAGGCACTCCTCGACGAGACCGAGCGCTTCCTCGCCGCCCTGAGGCGCACCGCGAACCACTCCGAGTGGGGCGTGAAGGTCTACGCGGCCGCATCCCCGGTGCCGGACCCGAGCCCTGTTCAGCGGCGGTCGGAGACGCCGGCCGCACTCTCCCGGCCGGCTCCCGGAACCGGCCTCGCCTATCTGGAACGCAAGCGAGGCGTGCAGGCGCGGCGTGAACGGCGGCACGAAGACGCCCTCCGGCTGGCCGAAACGGTGGATGCCGCGTTCCAGGACCTTGCCGCCGCGGGACGCAGGCTGCGTCTCCACGCCCCCGAGCTCGAGGGAAAGGGCCGGGTCCAGGTGCTCAACGCGACCTACCTCGTGGCCGAGCACCGCGCAGCCGAACTCGACGCGCTCACCCGGGCACTGCGAGACGCGACCGGTGCCCGGATCGACATCTCGGGGCCCTGGGTTCCGTACTCCTTCGTCGGTGAGGTGTAGAGATGGAGCGCGAACTGGTGCCCTGGGACAATCCGGAGCCCCTGAGCGGCCCCATCGGGGTGCCGCTCGTCGACCTCCTGGACCGGCTCCTGGCGACGGGCGTGGTGATCAGCGGTGACCTGGTGATCGCGATCGCGGACGTTCCGCTCGTGCGGCTGTCGCTGCACGCCCTGCTCTCCTCCGTCAACGAACGCGTCCCGGCTCCCTGGGCGGACGGAGGTCCGCTGTGACCACCTCACGACTCGACGTCGATTCGGACCAGCTGGGACGTGATCTCGTGGCCCTGGTGCTGACCGTGGTGGAACTGCTGCGGCAGTTGATGGAGCGGCAGGCCATCCGCCGCATCGACCAGGGGGACCTCACCGACAGTCAGGTGGACGAGATCGGGACCACGCTCATGATGCTCGACCAGCGGATGGCGGAGCTCTGCGAGCAGCACGGCGTGCGTCCTGAAGACCTCAATCTGGACCTGGGACCGCTCGGAACCCTTCTGCCCCGCGATTGACGTACCCCCCGGGCCCGAGCGCTCGCGGCGGCGGACGGTCACGGCTCTGGGCGTGGCGACTTTCTGGGCATATGCTCACATAAGTGCCTGCCCTTCACGCAGGCGCTGTGACCGGAGGCAGCCATGATCATCATTGGAGCCATCCTTCTGATTCTCGGCCTGGTGACGGGTCTCGGTTTTCTGTGGACCGTCGGGATCATCCTGCTCGTGATCGGGCTCGCCCTCTGGCTCCTGGGGGCCGTGGGGCACGCGGTCGGAGGCCGCCGCCACTACTGGTGATGTCGCGTCGAGCATGTTTGAGGCAAGGGTGGCGGGGCAAAGCCAAAGTGGCGCGGGAGCGCTCCCACGCCGGTGGATCCCCCC
This sequence comes from Streptomyces sp. NPDC060209, assembly GCF_042728155.1. Lineage (NCBI taxonomy): Bacteria > Bacillati > Actinomycetota > Actinomycetes > Kitasatosporales > Streptomycetaceae > Streptomyces > Streptomyces sp. NPDC060209. The sequence goes on along the minus strand of NZ_JBHWZS010000028.1, from coordinate 4,488 downwards.
ACCTCCTCGAAATGGAGATCGCACCATGATTTGTCATGATCGTGTCAATTTAGCGGGCTGGGTGCCGCGCCTGGGCGGCGCATTCGTCGCCGCCGTCCTCTGTCTCCTCCCGTGGACGGGCACCGCGAGTGCCCACGGCTCCGTCGTCGACCCCGCCTCCCGCAACTACGGCTGCTGGCTGCGCTGGGGCGACGACTTCCAGAACCCTGCCATGGAGCAGGAGGACCCCATGTGCTGGCAGGCGTGGCAGGCCGACCCCAACGCCATGTGGAACTGGAACGGGCTCTACCGCAACGGCTCCGGCGGCGACTTCCCGGCCGCGGTACCCGACGGTCAGCTGTGCAGCGGCGGCCGGACGGAGAGCGGGCGGTACGACTCCCTCGACGCCGTGGGTGCGTGGAAGGCCACAGATATCACCGGTGACTTCACCGTGAAGCTGTACGACCAGGCCAGCCACGGCGCCGACTACTTCCAGGTGTACGTCACCCGGCAGGGCTTCGACCCGGCCACGGAAGCGCTGACCTGGGAGGACCTGCAGCTGATCACCGAGACCGGCAGCTACGCCCCCAGCCAGAACTACGAGATCCCGGTGAGCACCTCGGGGCTCAGCGGCCGTCACGTGGTGTACACGATCTGGCAGGCGTCGCACATGGACCAGACGTACTTCCTCTGCAGCGACGTGAACTTCACCTGATCCTGCCACCTGCTCCGACCCGTGGTCCCGCCGGCCGCCCGCGTCCGGCGGGACCCTCGAACGGTCGTGCGTGCGAGCATCCGTTCTTCCGTCACGTGATCGATTGGCGGTCCCGTCCGGCCCGTCCTAACGTCGATGAGTGAACGTCTTTTTCACTGCCGATTCGTATGGCACCTAGCGCTATGACTGGATCCCGAGCGAAGTCTTCGCCGATTGCCGAATCCCCGGAGCGGGGCCACGGCAAGGGGATTGCCCTGCTCATCATCGCCTCGTGCCAGCTGATGGTGGTTCTCGACATCACCATCGTGAACATCGCCCTGCCCCACATCCAGACCTCACTCGGCTTCTCGACCGAGAGTCTGTCGTGGGTGATCAACGCCTACACCCTGACCTTCGGCGGTCTGCTCCTGCTCGGCGGGCGACTGGGCGACATTCTCGGGCGTCGCAGGGTCTTCATCTTCGGCGTGCTGCTCTTCGTGCTCGCCTCCCTGCTGGGTGGCCTCTCGCAGGAATCGTGGCAACTGCTCGCGGCGCGTGCGCTCCAGGGCGTCGGTGGCGCGATCGCCTCGCCGACCGCGCTCTCCCTCATCACGACGACCTTCCGCGAAGGACCCGAGCGGAACCGGGCCTTCGGTGTGTTCGCCGCCGTGTCCGCAGGCGGAAGCGCGATCGGCCTCCTCGCCGGCGGCGTGCTCGTGGAATGGCTCGACTGGCGCTGGGTGTTCTTCGTCAATGTGCCCATCGGCCTGCTGATCGCCGTCTCGACGCCTCGCCACATCAAGGAATCCGAACGGCACCCCGGCCACTTCGACGTACTCGGCGCGCTCACCTCCACGCTCGGCATGGTGCTGCTCGTCTACGGCTTCATCCGGGCCTCCGAGGACGGCTGGAGCGACAGTGTGACCATCGCGGCCTTCGGCGGCGCCGTGGTGTTCCTCCTCGTCTTCCTGGCCGTCGAGCGCCGGTCCAGGCAGCCCATCACGCCCCTGCGCATGTTCCGCGACCGCAATCGCGCCGGTGCCTACGGGATGATGCTGAGCCTGGCCGCGGCGATGTTCGGCATGTTCTTCTTCCTGACCCTTTTCGTGCAGAACATCCTCGACTTCAGTCCGCTGCAGGCCGGTCTGGCCTTCCTGCCGATAAGTGTGATCATCGCGATCAGCGCCGGATTCGCCTCGCAGCTGCTGCCCAGATGGGGTCCCAAGCCCTTCATGGTGGTGGGCGCGATCCTGGCGGCGGCGGGGCTCGGCTGGCTCACGCTGACCGATGTCAACAGCACGTACCTGGGCAGCATTCTCGGACCGATTCTGGTCTTCGGCTCCGGCATGGGGATGCAGTTCGTGTCACTGACGCTGATGGCGGTCTCGGGTGTCGTGCCGAGAGAAGCGGGCGCCGCTTCCGGAGTCCTCAACGCCACGCAGCAGGTCGGCGGTTCGCTGGGACTGTCCATCCTGGTCACGGTGTTCGGAACGGCCAGCCGCAACGAGGCGACGGACCAGATACCCCGCTTCCTCGCCGAGGCGACCCCCGCCCAGCAGTTGGAGTTCCGCAGGACGGGTGAGCTCCCGGCGCCGTGGGGTGACCAGGTACTGGCCTCGGGTGTCTCCACCGCGTTCGTCGTCGCGGCCATCATCTCCGTCGTCGCGGCCCTGATCGCGCTGCTCGTCATACAGGTCCGGTCCTCCGATCTGGAACGTCTGCGGGGCGGAGGGGCCATGGGGCAGCCGATGGCCGGGGAAGAGGTCCCGGCGGAGTCGGGCGCGGACGAGAACGCCCCGGAGGCCGGCCGCGCAGACGATGCACGCGATGCCGGAGAGGCGACACGGGAGCGAGGCGGAGGCGAAGGTTCCCCTCCACTTGGATAGGGTGCCGTTCGCCATCAGTGTCCTTCGGGGGAGATACAAGTCAATGAGTGGTCAGCAGCACGAGCGGGGCAACGGCTCCCAGATCTTCCAGCCACTGGCAGGGGACGACCCCGCCACGATCGCCGGGTACCGGATCGCAGCCAAGCTCGGCGCGGGCGGTATGGGCAAGGTCTATCTCTCGTACACGCCCGGCGGACGGCCCGTCGCGATCAAGGTGATCCGCCCCGAATTCGGCGAGGATCCGGAATTCCGGCGCCGCTTCGCCCAGGAAGTGCAGTCCGCGCAGCGGGTGCAGGGCCTGTTCACCGCGCCGGTGATCGACGCCGACACCAAGGGCGCGCAGCCGTGGCTGGCGACCGCCTATGTGCCCGGCCCCTCGCTCGCCGACGCAGTCGTCGCGCACGGCGCGCTGCCCGTGCAGGCGGTGCTCCTCCTCATCGCCGGCATGGCGGAGGCGCTGCACGTCATTCACGGCGCGGGCATCGTGCACCGGGACCTGAAGCCGTCCAACGTGCTGCTCGCCGCGGACGGGCCCCGGGTCATCGACTTCGGTATCGCCTACGCGGCCGACGCGACCTCTCTCACCGGGAGCGGGGTCACCATCGGCACGCCCTCGTTCATGGCGCCCGAACAGGCCGCCGGACGCAAGGTGACACCGGCCACCGACATCTTCGCCCTCGGCCAGGTGGCTGCGTACGCGGCGACGGGGAGCCCCGCCTTCGGAGAGGGGACTTCGCACGGAGTGCTCTACCGGATCGTGCACGAGGAGCCGGACCTCACCGGGGTACCGGATCGGCTGACGGAGCTCGTCAACCGCTGCCTCACGAAGGACCCCGCGGGCAGGCCGTCGATCGCCGAGATCATCGAACTCTGCCGGACCGCGAACGCGGAGACGGTACTGCGCCGCCCCGAGGACTGGCTTCCCGCACCGGTGGCCGCCGACATCACCGTACGCGCTGCGGCTCCCGCCCCCGTCCAGACTCCGCCGCCCCCGGCCGCCGCTCCGAACACCGCCCCGGGAGTGGCCTACTCGCCCACCGCTCCCGCGTCGCCGGCCGCACAGGCTCCGGCCACTCCGCCGCCGGGGTTCGGGCCGCCGCAGCAGCCCTACCGGGCACCGCAGCCGCACTACCCCACACACCCGGCCGGTCCGCAAGGGCATGCCTACGCACCCACTCAGCAGCCTTCGCACGCGCAGGCGTATCCGGGGGGCGGGCATACCGTGCCCGGCTCGATGAACCAGGCCCCGGCGCCGAAGAAGAGCGCGGGGCGGCGCGGCCTGCTCATCGCTCTCGCGGCCGCCCTGGTCTTCGGAATCGCGGGCGGTGGCACCGCGTACCTGCTGACCAAGGACGACGACAAGCAGACACAGGGCGGGAGTTCGCCCCAGGGCGGGCAGGAGAAGGGTGCGAGCGGCACTCCGGGTCCGGACGCGGAGCCGGCGGACACGTCGGACGACACGGCGGGCGACACGTCGGACGACAAGCCCGACCCGGAGCCCGACGAGTACAAGGGCATCAACCTCACCGCCGGCTACCACCTGACGCTCGCGGACGAGGACGTACGGCCCCTGGAGGGCGAGGACGCCGGGTACGAACTGGCCTACGACACGGGGGGTTACCTCGACGCGGAGAGCACCGACGGAAAGCTGGTGCTGCTCGACCCGTCGCAGGAGGGTTCGCTGGCGGCGTGCCGTGCGGACACCAGGTTCGCGGAGACCATCCCCACCGAGAAGCTGTCGAAGGGCCGTCAGGTCTGCGTGATCACGGGCACGGGCCACATGGGTCTCGTGACGGTGCAGGGCTTCTCGACCGAGGACTCGCCGAGCAAGTACATGACTCTGGACCTGACGGTCTGGCGCAACGCGGCGGGCTGACGGACCGCACCCGGGTTCCGGCGGGCTGTGGGGGAGCCGCCGCCTCCATCGCC
>NZ_JBHWZS010000027.1:0-53419 GCF_042728155.1 Streptomyces sp. NPDC060209 | reverse complement strand
GCCTTCCGGCCGGCCCCTCCACGGTGAACGTGCTCCGTCAGGTCATTTCCCTCGCCTGAAGGTACAGGTGCGGTCCTCTTCCTCGAAGCGCATCGCGGTCACCGCACCCTTCGACGATCGCGTGAAGGAGAGCGAGAGCAGCTCCTTCTCGTACTTCAGGTCGAGGGAGGGGGGTGGCGCGTCCTTCCCGCCCTGATACAGGTACCACCTGCCCTCACCGGTGAGGCGCCGCTCATCGTGCGCCCCCTCCCCGGAAGGGAAACCGGCAAAGGTGAAGTGACCGTCCTTCGCGACGTCAAGAGTGGCACCGCAGTCGCCGGCCCAGTGCCCGACGACTGCGGAGGACGAGACAGGTGCCAGGTCTTCCTGCTGGTCGGTGCACGCCGTGACCAGGGCGAACAGCGCCGCCATCGCGAGCAGCGGGCGGAGCCGGCGGGTCGACACCTGTCTCATCTCATCCTCTTTCGTGCTTCTTGCGGGTGCCGTGGACTAGAAGAACAGGCTGAGCAGCCACAGCAGGAAGGCGAGCGCCGCGGCCAGGGCGCCGCCTCCACCACCGCCGCCACCGCCGCCGCCTCCGCCACCTCCGCCGCCGCCTCCGCCGGAACTGGACGAGCCGTAGTGGATCGTCTCCGTCCACGTCACGGTCTGGCTCCTCTTGGACATCACGCCCTTCTTGAACAGCTCGTTGTTGAGCGGCTCGGCGATGTTCTTGTCCCACCAGTTGCCGTAGCCCACCCCACCGAGGTGAGTGGCGGAGTTGATCGTACTGTCATTCTTTACGGTGAAACGGACTCGCGCCGTCCCCTCTCCCTTGTCGATCGAGGTGACCTTGTAATTGAGGGTGTACGACCCGAGGAACGCGGCCGTGAGATTGCCGGTGAAGTCGCTGTACAGCTTGCCCAGGCTGTCCGAGATCGAGCCGCCCAGACTGTAGTTCCTCTTTCCGGTGTCCCCGGCCTCCAGCTTGCCCGACCTCAGGTCCTGTGCGATCTTCGTCCGGGTCTGCTTGACATGGGCATGGGTCTTGAGGGTCTTGGTGAAGCGGTTGTTCCCCTTCAGCTCACGGTCGCGCGGGCCGCTGTCGGTGGCCCACTCCCAGAAGATCCGCACCGAGTTGGGATCGTCCGGCGGACCTCCGATGTGGTGGGAGATGAGATCCGGCATGTCGACCAGGGTGTTCACGGCCTTGAGGCTGTTGCCCACACCGTGCCCCACCTTGTCCACCGTCGCCACCCAGGTGCTGGCGAAGACCGCCTTGCCCGTGCCCTTGACGTCATCCTTGAAGTCGTCCCACGAGTACAGACCGGTCGAGTCGGTCAGGTTGACCGGGTTGTTCCGGGCGTAGCTGTAGAGGTTGAGCGTCTGCGGCTGCTCCGGCGTGGTCACCGGGTCGGTGCTCAGGAAGCGCCCGAGGTTCGGGTCGTAGACCCGTGCCCCCATGAGCGAGAGGCCCGTACTGTCGTCCTCCGCCTTTCCGACGAAGCCCCGGTCCATCTCGGCCGGCAGGTTCGCCGTGGTGCCGCGCTGCTTCCCGAACGGAGTGGTGCGCCTGCGGAGCATGACTCCACCGACCGCTGTGATCATCAGCTGGCTGGAGGCCTGCCCGTCGGAGAGCAGCCAGGTGAGCTTGCCGTTCGAGTCCGTGTCGGACGCGGTGCGCATGGCGACACTTCCGCCGTCCACGGCGTAGTACCGGGTCGCACGGGTCTTGTCGGTGCGGTGGAGTTCGTGGCCCTCCAGGTAGAGGACCTTCTCCTTGGGGGTGTTACGGACGATGGGGTTGCCGTCGGCGTCGTAGACGTAGGTGGAGACCTCGTCCCCGCCCGCCTTCTTCTGCGTCACCTTGGCGAGGTGCCCCTGGGGGTCCCAGTCGAGTACGGAGGGGACGGATGCGACGGTTCGGCCGGTCATCTGGCCGGCGCCGTTGTAGGTGTAGCTGTCGGATCCGCCGCTGCTGCGCACCACGGCGGTGGCGGCGTGCGGCCGGGGCTGGTCCGGGGTGTAGGTGGACTCGTCGGCGCTGTATCCGGGGTACTTGTAGTCGCTGGTGACCGCGGTGGCCGAGGCGGACGCCTTGTCCGTGACCGCCTGTATGTTGCCGATCCGGTCGTAGGCGTAGCTGGTCTGGTAGGGGTCGGGGCCGGCGAAGTCGGACGCCGGGGTGCCGGTGCAGGCGGTGGCAGCTGTGGTCCAGGCGCCCGTGAGCCTGCGCAGGTCGTCGTAGGTGAAGCACTGCTGCTGGTTGTCCGACCCCTCACGCAGGGCGGTGACCTGTCCACCGTTGTTGCGTGCGTAGGTGTCGTTCTGAACTGTCCTGGTGGTGCCCCCGGCTGTGGTGTCGGTGGTGATGCTCTTGAGCCAGCCCGAGCCGTTGGCGTCCTCGTATCCGAACTTCCGCACCACACTGGTGTCGGCCCCCGCGGAACCCAGGCTCCGCGACGCCAGACGTCCGGTGTCGTCATAGCCGACGTTCGAGACGTACGTGGCCAGGGGGCTCGAGACGCCGGTCGCCCGGCCGTCCTTGTACGTGGTGGTCACGCTCTCGGCCGGCAGTCCTCCCAGCGCGGGGTAGTCGACGGCCGTGACGTGGTCGGCCAGGTCGTAGTGGTACTTCGTCTGGTACGACCCGGCGAGTCCGGCTCCGTCGTCGGGCATCGCGAAGGTCTTGGCGGTCGCCCGCCCTCGGGAGTCGTAGCCGTCGACCTTGGACGTGTACGCCTGGCCGGCGCTCCAGCTGGTCGATGTGGCGAGCAGCCCCTTGCCCAGCGCCGCCGTGTCGTAGGTCTTCTCCGACAGGACGGTCGAGCCCTGCTTGGTCGTCGTCGGCCGGTTCAGGGTGTCGTAGGCGTAGGTGAGCGTGGTGCCCCGCCCGTCGGTGACCGTCTGGATCTGGCCGTTCGCGTCGAATACGGTGCTGGTCGCGCCGGCATCGGGCTCTTCGCTGAGCACCCTCTCGTTGGCCCAGTCGTACACGTAGTGGGACGTGTTGCCCGCCGAGTCGTGTACGTACTTGAGCTGGCCCTTGCGGGTGTACTCGTACGTGGTGGTGAGCTGCTGGGCTCCCAGGTTCTCCACCACCTTGCTGGTGAGGCCGAACGCGTCCCGCACGGTCTTGGTCGGACTTCCGACCGGCGGGAAGACGGTCACCTCGTCGGCGCCCTGGTACTGCGTGACCGTCTTGTTCGACGCCTGCACGACTCCCTTGGCCTGCACCTGGGAGAGGATCGTGCGCCCGGCCCAGTCGGTCTTCAGGTCGGTGTAGGACGGGACGGAGGCGACGGCGGGGTTGACGAGGCCCGACCCAGAGGCCGAGGCGTTGAAGAACGGACCGGAGGTGCCGGCCACGTTCCCCGACGAGTCGTAGCGCGTGATCTGGACGTCGCGCCCGGTGCCGTTGGGGGCGGTGGTCTGTCTCTCGCGCTCGCGGCCCAGGCCGTCGCTGTAGGTGTAGGAGGACAGATACGTCGTGCCTGACTGGAGCACACGGGTCGTGGTGCGCACCGGGTCACCGGTGGCGACCCGCGGCACGCCTGTCTCCGAGGAGGCGACCGGGACCTGGTAGTCGAAGTTCATCGACGCGGTTCCGTCGGGGTAGTTCGCCGCCTCGCTGGGCTTGAACACCTTGGACAGCCGGCCGACGGCGTCGTAGACGAGCTGGGTGACGCTGCCGTTGGCGTCCACCGTCTTCCATGCCTCGCCCCAGAAGCGGGAGAGGTACCGGGTGGTGGTCAGGGGTACGCCCGGGCCCGATCCGTCGGGGTCCGGCGTGGTGGTGGTGACTCCGTCCACGGGCCAGGAGGTCTGCGGCTTGTAGGCGATGGTGGTGGCCTGGTTCTTGCCGTCCCAGGTCTTGGTCTGCCGGCCCGCGGTGTCGAACTGGGCCTTCATGGTGTGCCATGCGGTCTCGGAGGTGTAGGTGCGCACCTCGGTGGCGTTGCCGTCGACCAGGTTCTTGTCGTTCTCGGCGAACGACAGGGCGCCGTCGTAGAACGCGGTCACCCGCTTGTCCATGTGGGCAGCGGGCGTTCCGGCGGTCTCGTCGTCGTCCACGGCGCTGCAGGAGACGCTGTAGTGCCGCTCGTCGTCCTGGTAGACCATCCAGCGCTTCGTGCCGTCGGTGTCGTCGGTGAGGTCGTCGGTGTTGTAGGCACGGCCGTATTCGGTGCAGCTGTTGTCCGAGACGTTGCTCTCGCCCCAGTCGTCGACGCGCATCGGCAGGCCGAAGACGGTGGAGGCCTTCTCCGAGTCGTCGAACTCGGTCTCGACGATGTGCTCCCGCCAGCCCGAGCCGTCGGCGGAGCTGGTCACCTTCTCCAGGGAACGCACCTTGTCCTCCCGCACGATGCGGGCGTCGGGCATGCCCACGTACTGGGCGGTGTTGTGGGACCAGTACTCGTGCCACTCCCTCTCCTGGGAGTCCCCGTTGTGGTCACGGCTGGAGGTCTCCAGCGTCTGCCCGGCCAGCCAGGCGCTGTCGGTCCACTCGGTGCCGTCGGAGTCGGCGATCTTGGCGCTGCGGGTCTTGGTGGCGTCGGTCTTGGATGTCCGGTCGCCGTCGAGACCCTGGTAGAGCCAGTGATACGTGGAGTGCCGGTTCTCGCCGGCCCCGGTGGTGACGAGCACCTTGGCGTAACCCCGCCAGTCGGACCACGTCTCGTCGTCGTCGTCGACCAGGGGGTCGTTGGTGTAGCGCCAGCCGGGGGCGCCGTCGTACTCGTAGTCGGTGATCAGCGGTGGTGCCCCGTCATTGGCCTTGCCCGGGTCCACCTGGACGCGTTTGGTGACGAACTTTTTGAACCAGCCGGTGCGCTCCTCGTCCGCCCCTTCGGGCACCCACTTCTGCCAGAAGCATTCGTAGTGGTTGTCCGACTGGGAGGGCGCACCGCTCTCCGGGCAGGTCCGGTCGATGGCGCCCGCGTCGTCGGTCGCGTGCCCGTAGGTCGCGGTGACGGTGGAGCCGGCGTCGGTGAAGACCTTGTTGACCCGCCGGAAGTTCAGTTCCCCGGCGCCGACCTTGTTGTCCTGCCACTCACCGTTGAAGTTGATGGTCGGCATGTCGATGTCGTCACCGGCGTAGCCCCGGCGCTGGACGTAGTCCAGCCAGAGCTGGTCGCCCACGGATCCCGACGGATTCATCAAGGCGTACTTGAACTGGTACTGCTTGACCAGGTCCCAACCGGACGTGTTGGTGTCCCGGACGTGGATGTTGATGTCCCACAACAGGTCACGCTGGAAGAACGTCGGGTAGTACGTCTTGCCGGCGCAGGTCTCGCCGTCCTCCGGACCGTCGCAGATCAGGTCGACCGGCACGTCCGGGTACGACTCGGGCTTCGCGTCGATGCTGGGACAGGCGGCGGGCGTGTTGTTGAGAGGGTCCGCCTCCGCCATGCGCTCGACGCAGCGGTTGACGTGCTGGAGGTCGATCATCGCCGGCAGCTGGGCACCGGGGATCTGGGAGGACCATCCGTAGTCGATCCGCGAGAGGTACGACCCGGCGTCGTAGCCACGGGCCTTGTCGGCGGCCGCGACCGAACGGTAGTAGTTCGTCTCCTTGTTGTAGAAGTAGGAGTTCTCGACCTCGTTGGAGGTGACGACGCGGTCCATGCTCCAGCGCCAGGCCTGCTTGCAGGGCTCGGGGTACGAGCTGTGGCAGGGTTCGCCCTCGTCGTCGCCGATGACGGGGACCGTGAGGACGGAGTTCGTCTTCTCCTTGACGTTGTCGAGGTTCGGACGTTCGGTCCGGCCCCAGCCGAAGTAGTAGCGCGTCCCGTCCTGCTTGGTGACGACCCAGTACTCGTCCGTGTTGTCCGAGCCGTAGCCGCCGTTGAGCTTCTGCACCCGCCAGCCCGGGTCGTCCTTGATGCGGAACGATCCGGTGCCGGTGCCGTCCTGGATGAGTTCGGAGGTGACACCGTCGAGCTGGATGGTGTAGACGGCGCCGTTGGGATCGGACGTCGAGTTCGGTGAGTCCCAGCACAGGTCGCCGAAGGTCTTGTGGCCGTCGTCGGCGCAGTTGATGTAGCGGCGCTCGATGGCGCCCACGTTCAGGTCCCAGCCCATCCCGACCCAGGACGCCTGGTTGTTGGAGGCCGAGGTCCGGCCGTCGACACTCTGGGAGTTGTACGACAGGGAGAGGTCCGGCGCCATCCCGACTGGGGGCTGCGGCACCTCGATGGGCACCGCGTAGGTGAACGCGCCGGAGGAGAGGGAGACGTCCCACTTGCCCGAAGGCTTGATCGCGGTCGCGCGGTAGTCACCGGTGTCCGAGGACGACCCCGAAGCCAGTGCGTAGACGGCCCCCGACGCGAGGGAACGCGCCCCGGTGTCCGGGGCCGCCTGGACGGGGGCCGTGAGCTTCCCGGACTGCACGTCGTTGCTCTGCCCCTCGACCGTCCGCGCCTGGTCGCACCCCTTCTTGTGAGGGGTGGTCAGGGCGCACGCCGGGTATTCGACGAGGCGCAGCCGTGACGCGAAGTCGCCGCCGTAGGCGTGTGCGAAACCGGAGTAGTCCAGCGTCGCGGCGACGGCCCCGGCGGAAGGGGCGCCGTCCTCCCGCGCCACCCGAAGCCCCATGCCGACGCCGCCCACGCGTTCCACGGTCGCCCGGTCGAGGACGTCCACCCGCACCGACGCCGGCGGGGAGGTCATGGGTCCGACCGCCTGCCTCAGCAACGCCGAGGTCGCGGCTCCGATCGACACCACGGAGGAATCCTGTGCCGAGCGTGAAGCGGCCGTGCTCCCGGCCGTGACCGCGCGTGCGGCCGCACCGGCCGCAGGCACGTCGACCGTCGCGGAACGGGCTTCCGGCCAGGTCACCTTCGGCGCGTGAAGCGTGCCCGGTTCCGCGGGCTGGGACAGTGCCGATCCCGTCGATCGTCCTGGAACGCTGGGCCGGTCGGACGCGGCCAGTGCCGCCGCCGGCGCCAGGACGGCCGACGAGACCAACCCCACGAACATCATTTTGGCCGTCGCAAGCGCGACGGCCCTATGTCTGAGACTCACCGAGACTTCCCCCACATGACAGTTGACGATGTGCGGGAGACAGCGCCGCTCATCGAGAGATGTCATGAACCCGGCACACCGGCAGCGGACGCTACACGCATAGAAGCGTGATGGTCGAGTCCGTATTTGTTGCTGTCAGGGGAAGTTGGCTGGATCCGGTGAATGCTTTGACCGCGCGGGAACGTCTGGCATGATCCCCGAGTCGCACGGCCGCCTCAGGGGAGAGGACGGTGTGCACGTACTCGGGAGGAAACCCATGCGCCTCGGTGCACACGGAAGAGCTGCTGCGGGAGCCGTCGCCGCGACGGTGTCGCTGATGGCGGTCGGGCTTTCCCCGACCGCTGCCTCGGGCGCCGAAGCGGATGTATCACCGTTCGCCGTCGAACAGTCCGGCCCCATCTTCAACAACCCGCTCGGCACGGCCGCCGAGCAGAACGCCATCCGCACCAAGATCCTGGACTACGTGGGTTCCAGCCCGGCCGGGTCTTCGATCAAGGTCGCGCTCTACCACCTGTGGGACCAAGGCGTGGCGCAGGCGCTCGCCGACGCCCACCAGCGCGGCGTCGACGTCCAGATGGTCCTGGACGAGTCGACTGTCAGCTCCCGCCCCAGCGACGCCGGCTACGGGATCCTGCGCGACGCGCTCGGAACCGACACCACACAGGGCTCCTTCGTCACCCTCTGTCCGGCCGGAAAGTCATGCCTGGGCCGCACGGAGTTCGGCGCCTCCATCAACCACAACAAGTTCTGGCTGTTCTCGCAGGTCGACGGTGCGTCGGACGTGGTGCTGCAGACGTCGTCCAACCTGTCGCCCTCGGCGTACAGCGCCTTCTGGAACGACGCCTACGTCGTCGCCTACAACACCGGCATCTACAACGCCTACAGCGGGTACTTCACCACACTCGTCGGCAAGGACTGGCAGAACTGGCGTTACACCTCGAGCTCCTGGAGCCCGTACAAGGTGTACTTCTTCCCCTACTACCCGGGCACCGGCAACTCCACGGACACGATCTGGAACACGCTCGACAACGTCACCTGCACCTACACCCAGGACGGCGCGACCAAGCACAGCAAGGTGCGGGTCGCGATGTTCAAGTTCACCCGGCAGGGCGTCGCCGACAAGCTGGTCGCGCTGAAGAACGCCGGCTGCTCGGTGGAACTCGTCTACTCCTCGACGGACAGCAAGGACAGCAGCGGAACCGCCGGCACGTGGGAGACCCTCCACTCCGCCTCCGGCTTCTCCCCCGTCTGCTACTACGACGACCACGACAGCAACTCGGCGACCGCCGCCCGCATCGTGCACAGCAAGTACCTGCTGATCGACGGCAAGTACGACGGCACCGTGAACAAGGTCCTGTGGACGGGCAGCCACAACTACAGCGGCCCGGCCCTGCGGGAGAACGACGAGGCACTTCTGAAGGTGGACGACTCGGCGGCCCATGACGCCTACGTCGCGAACTTCAACGCCGTCAAGGCGGCTGCCGCCCCGGGCGTGAACGACAACACACCTGCCTGCAAGGGCGTCGTCAACCAGCCCGAGTAGGCCCGCACCCCGCCGGCCCGGCAACCACCCAACCAGAGGAGTCATCGTGCGGTCGAGACAGCCAGTCACCTCACGCGTCCTTGTCACTTCGGCGAGCGCCGTGTGCGCCCTCGCCCTGGCAACAGCCCCTGGCCACGCTGCGGCCGCCACCTCGTGGAACGCAACCGGCACGGTGGCGGACGTGGTCGGGGCCCACGCCTGGGGAACCATCTCGGCCGGCCCTTCGGCCGGCACATACACGGTCACCGCGAACATCAAGGACACGAAGGCCGACAGCCACGGTGCGCGCGTCAACCTGCGTGCCGCATGCGACGGTTCGTGCGTCACTCTCGTCAGCGTCAGCGCTTCGGGGCTGGACGAGGTCCGCACCGGGAGCTTCACGCTCCGTGCGCCGATCACCGTGCAGGAGTGCCTCACCGAGGCAGGCGTCGACTACATCTGCGCCGAGCCCTACACGATCAGCTGACACGGCGCACCGGCCCGGAGACCTCTCTGCGGGCCGGTGTCAGGGCGGCGCGGACCCCGTGGCCATGGAGCAGCACTCCACGCCCACGGGGTCCGCACCGGTCAAGTCCCGCCAGGCGGCCTCCGCCGGTCCTCGCGCATCGGCCGCGACCCGGCCGGCTCACAGCTGACCTTCTCCCCAGCGGGTACGGACACGGGTCCGCGGTGCGAGGAGTGATCACCGGCTGCTGCCGGGCGGGCTCACCGACGGCTATCGCGCGCGGCGGCCCGGCAGCAACGTTCCCGGTTCGGCGGCGGCGACGCCCGTCCCCTCCGTCTTCGGGTTACGCCGCTCCCGTCTGGCAACCCAGGTGGCGAACCAGGAGAGCAGCATGCACATGCCGATGTAGATGGGCGAGATCACCATGACCACGGGAATGAACGGCAGATCGTAGTCGAGGTTCGACGCGATCAGCTTGCCCGCGTGGAGGAACTCCTCGTAAGTGATCAGATAGCCCAGCGAGGTGTCCTTGAGCGCCACGACCAGCTGGCTGATGATGGTGGGCAGCATCGCGCGGACGGCCTGCGGGGCCAGGACGTGGGTGGTGACCTGCGTCTTGCGCATGCCCAGCGCGTAGGCCGCCTCCCGCTGACCCCGCTCCACGGAGTTGATCCCGGTGCGGAACACCTCCGCCAGCACGGAACCGTTGTAGAGGGTCAGCCCGGCCACCAGCGCGGGCAGCGGCTGGACCTTGAGCGCGACGAAGATGAAGAAGATCATCACCAGCACGGGCATGGCTCTGAAGAACTCGACCAGCAGGGTCGAGATCCAGCGCACGGGCTTGTGGGCGGAGAGCCGTCCGACGGCGAGTACCGCCCCGAGCGCGAGGGAGAGGACCGCCGCGTAGGCGAAGGCTTTGAGCGTGTTGCCCAGGCCGCGCAGCAGCAGCTCCTGGATGCCCTTGTACGTGAAGGGTGTCCATTTCGCGCTGGTGAACTGGTCCGTGTCGAAGAGCAGGTAGAGGATCCAGCCGAACAGCGCGAGGATCACGACGGTCGACAGGATTCCGTAGAGGAAGTGCCGCTTGCGGGTGACAGGCCCCGGGATGTCGTAGAGCGCGGTCGCGGAGGCGGTGGCGTGGGTCATCGGGCGACTCCCCAGCGCTTCTCCAAAAAGTTGAAGAGCGCACTGATGGCGAGGGTGATGATCAGGTATCCGACGGCGATCCAGACGAAGGTCCAGATGATGCTGTAGCCGAGTTCGTTCAGGGTCTTGTACGTGCCCAGGAGTTCGGTGACGCTGAAGGCGCCGGCGATCGCGGAGTTCTTGGCGAGGGCGATGAGCGTCGATCCCACCGGTGGGATCACCGACCGGAAGGCCTGTGGCAGCACCACGTTGTTCAGGGTCTGCCCGAAGGACATCCCGAGGCTCCGAGCGGCTTCGCCCTGCCCCGTCGGCACGGTGTTGATGCCGGAGCGCAGGGCCTCGCAGATGAAGGCCGAGGTGTAGCAGCCGAGCGCCAGGACCGCGAAGACCTGGAAGGGCAGGACCAGACCGAAGCGCGGCAGGCCCAGCAGTACGGCGAAGAACAGGAGCGTCAGCGGGGTGTTGCGGAGCACCGCGACCCATACGGTGCCGATCACCCGGAGCGAGCCGACGGGTGCGACCCGGAACGACGCCATGACGAAGCCGAGCACGAGCGCCAGGATCGAGGCGTAGACGGTGAGTTCGAGGGTGCCGAGGAAGCCCTTGCCGTAGAGCGACCAGTTTTCTGTCAGTACGTCCATGGTGTTGGCCCGCCCCTCAGTTCGCCGGGTAGCGGTCGATGGGCGGCGGTGTCGGCGCGGGCACCCCGGACAGGCCCAGAGTCGCTTCGAACGCCTTCTTCCAGTTGCCGTTCTTCTCGTTCTCCTCCAGTGCGTCGTTGAGCGCGAAGCGCAGCGCGTTGTCGCTGCGCGGGACGCCGATGCCGTACGGCTCCTCGGAGAAGGGCTTGCCGACCACCTTCATCTCGTCCGGCGCCTTGGCCGCGAAGCCGAGCAGGATGGCGTCGTCGGTGGTGACGACGTCGACCTGGAAGGTCAGCAGGTTGTCGACGCAGATCGAGTAGGTGTCGTAGGCGACGAGATCCGCCTCGGGGTAGTCGGCGGCGATGCGCTGGTACGGCGTGGACCCGGCGGCAGAACAGACGGTCTTGCCCGCCAGGTCCTGAGGGCCGTGGATGTCGTTCTCGTCGGTGCGCACCAGCAGCCCCTGGCCGGCCATGTAGTACGGGCCGGCGAAGCCGACGAGCTTCTTGCGCATGTCGTTGATCGTGTAGGTGCCGACGTAGTAGTCGATCTGTCCGTTCTGCAGTGCCGTCTCACGGTTGGCGGAGGCGATGGTCCGGAAGCGGATCGTGTCCGGCTCGAAGCCGAGCGAGGCCGCCATCATGCGGGCGATCTCGATGTCGAAGCCCGAGTAGACACCGGTGGCAGGGTCCTTCTCGCCGAGGTACGGCTGGTCCTCCTTTGCGCCGACGACGAGATAGCCACGCTTCTTGGCCTTCTTCCAGGTCTTCGACTCCGGCAGCTCGAAGCCGGTGTCGACCTTGTACTGGGGCAGCGCCCCGGCCTTGGGCCCCTTGACCGGCGGGCTGCCCTCCCTGCCGCAGCCGGCCGAGAGGGCGGCGATCAGGAGGCAGACCAGCACGGCCGCGATGTTCCTCGTACGCAACACGGTGCCCCCTGTCAGTGCTTGAGGATCTTGGACAGGAAGTCCTTGGCGCGGTCGCTCTCCGGGGACGTGAAGAAGTCCTCCGGAGTGCGGTCCTCGATGATGCATCCGTCGGACATGAAGACCACGCGGTTGGCGGCGGAGCGGGCGAAGCCCATCTCGTGCGTGACGACCACCATGGTCATGCCCTCGCGGGCGAGCTGCTGCATGACCTCGAGGACCTCGTTGATCATCTCCGGGTCGAGCGCGGAGGTGGGCTCGTCGAAGAGGAGCGCCTTGGGATCCATGGCGAGGGCGCGGGCGATGGCGACGCGCTGCTGCTGGCCGCCGGAGAGCTGGGCGGGGAACTTGTCGGCCTGCGAGGCGAGTCCGACCCGCTCCAGCAGTTCCCGGGAGCGCTGGTCGGCCTCGTCCTTCTTGCGCTTGCGGACCTTGAGCTGGGCGAGCGAGACGTTCGCCAGCACGGTCTTGTGGGCGAACAGGTTGAACGACTGGAAGACCATGCCCACTTCGGCCCGGAGCTCCGCGAGTCCCTTCCCCTCCTCGGGGAGCGGCTTGCCGTCGATGGCGATGTGGCCGGACTCGATCGTCTCAAGTCGGTTGATGGCCCGGCAGAGCGTTGATTTGCCCGATCCGGAGGGGCCGATGACCACCACCACCTCCCCGCGGCCGACGGTGAGATTGATGTCCTGCAGTACGTGCAACTTCCCGAAGTGCTTGTTGACGTCCCGCAGCTCGATCAACGGATCGACGGCCATACGCTGCCCTACCCACTTATCGCTTGTGTCGAGGTCAGCGCAAACTATCCGGGGTGCGCACACGCTTCGGGGCCGACACGCACCGGCGGCGCATAAGGCTGTTTATCGCGTTTTGGCCTCCGGGCCGCTCTCCGCCGACTCCGCGTACATCTCGGAGAGCTCGGGGCTGCCTGACATCGCCCAGTCAAGACCGGCGCCGACGACATCGATCTCCCGGCCCGAAGCCAGGCGCACCACCGGCTTTCCGCCCGCCAGGATGTCCCAGGCGGCCCCGGGGACGGTACGCACCAGCACGGTGCCGAGGTAGAGGCCGGCATCGTTGCCCACCCAGGGCAGCTCCTCAGGGTCGTCCCGCCAGATGGGCGGCAACTGGTCGAGCGCGGACAACGAGGCGGGACTGTCGTCGAGTTCGAGACCGCACTGCCCTGCTCGGGCGCGCAGCAACTCGCATTCCGCGAACAGCTCGGCCACGCCGTCCGGATCGGTCTCGACGGCGGCCGCGAGAGCCACCTCCCGTGTACCGCCCTGGCGCTTGCGCCAGTTGTCCAGGAAAGGGATGTTCATGCCACCAGGATCCCACCCCGGGCGCGTTCCGCATCGCAGGGCACGCGCCTGTACCGGTTCCGGGACCCACCCCGTACATGATCCGGCCATGTACCTAAGGTACGGGCATGACGTCGCAGAACTATCTTTCCGAACTCTTCTCGCTCGAAGGCCGGGTCGCCGTGGTCACCGGCGGCAGCTCGGGCATCGGGCGGGGCATCACCGAGGCGCTCGCACACGCCGGTGCGAGTGTGGTGGTCGTGGCACGCAGGGAGGCAGAACTGGTGCGGACCGTCGGCGAACTCGACGCCGCCGGCTGCCGGGCCGCGTGGGTGAGCGCCGACCTCGCGACCGCCGAGGGCGTGCGTGCGGCCGGCGACAAGGCCGCGGCCGCGTTCGGTGAACCCGACATCCTCGTCAACTGCGCGGGCGTCAACCTGCGGCCGCCGATGAGCGAGCTCGACGAGGACGTCTGGGACACCACGATGACGGTGAACCTCAAGGCCCCCTATCTGCTGGGCCGCCGGTTCGGACCGGGCATGGCCGAACGCGGCTACGGCCGGATCATCCACATCACTTCCCAGCAGGCACACCGGGCGTTCGTACAGAGCGGCGCGTACGGGGTCTCCAAGGGGGCGTTGGAGTCGCTGGCCCGCTCGCAGGCCGAGGCGTGGTCCCCGCACGGCGTCACCTGCAACACACTGGTGCCCGGATTCGTGATGACGCCCCTCAACCAGCGGCTCTCGTCCGACCCGGAGCGGGTGGCGGCGCTGGCGGCACGCACGATGGTGGGACGCAACGGACTGGCCGAGGACTTCGCGGGCGCCGCGGTGTTCCTGGCGAGCGCCGCCTCTTCCTACGTCACCGGGCAGTCACTGTTCGTCGACGGCGGGTTCTCGGTGCACTGACGCCCGCCGGGTGACGCCTGATGCCGCCCCGGCGAGGTGCGGCACCAGGGCACGCGAACCCGGCAAGATCCGAACGAGAGGCCCTAGCCTTCGGCGACCGGAGCCTGCTCCCCGATTTCGCCGGCGACCGCCTTGGCGACCGCGGCCGACGTCACGTCCTTGTCGATGCCCAGCCCCGTGAGCACGCCCGCACCTCCTTCGAACTCCAGCAGGGCCAGCACGATGTGCCCGGTCCCGACGAAGTCGTGGCCGAGGCGCAGCGCCTCCCGGAAGGTGAGCTCCAGGACCTTGCGGGCCCCTGCGTCGTACGGGATCAGCTCGGGGACCTCGTCGGCCGCCGCCGGCAGGGCGAGTGACGCCGCCTCGCGGACCGCCGCCGGCGACACGCCCTGACCGGTGATCACCTGGGAGCCGACGGAGTCCGACTCGGCCAGGAGACCCAGGACGAGGTGCTCCGCGCGCACCTCGTCGTTGCGGGCGGCATGGGCCTCGTTGTGCGCACCCATGACGACGTTCCTGGCCTGTTCGTCGAACTGGCCGAAGCCCTGGCCCTGGTCCAGGTCCGAGGCCTCGCCGGGCTTCTTGGGCACGAACCTCTTCTGGGCGGCCTGCCGGGTGACACCCATGCTCCGGCCGATGTCGGTCCACGACGCGCCTGAGCGGCGCGCCTGGTCCACGAAGTGGCCGATGAGGTGGTCGGCGATCTCGCCCAGGTGATCCGCCGCGACCACGGCTCCGGACAGCTGCTCCAGTGCGTCGGTATGGGTCTTCTTGATCGCGTCGATCAGGTCGTCGAGGCGGATCGGCGGATTGGCGCGCAGCGGCTTCGTCATGAGGCAACCCTAGGTTGACACCACAGGGGCGTCAACCCGAAGTTGACACCTGGGGCCCTGAAGACATCTGAAGACGCGTCGCCCCGCGCCGGACCGGCGCAAGGCCCTCAGACGTCGAGGTCCACGACCACCGGGGCGTGGTCCGAGGCTCCCTTGCCCTTGCGCTCCTCGCGGTCGACGTAGCTGTCCTTGACCGCCGCCGCGAAGGGGGCGTTGCCGTAGACGAGGTCGATGCGCATGCCCTTGTTCTTCGGGAAGGAGAGCTGGCGGTAGTCCCAGTAGGTGTACGGGTGGTCGTACTTGAGGGGGCGCGGCACCACGTCGGAGAGGCCCTTCTCGCGCAGCGCCGCGAGCGCGTCCCGCTCGGCGGGGGTGACGTGTGTGGCACCCACGAAGAGCGCCGGGTCCCAGACGTCCTCGTCGGTGGGCGCGATGTTGTAGTCGCCGAGGACCGCGAACGGCAGCGTCCCCGCCGCGTCCTCGGCGACGGCCTGCTGCAGGGCCTCCAGCCAGCGCAGCTTGTAGGCGTAGTGATCGTGTTCGACCTCGCGGCCGTTGGGGACGTAGACGGACCAGACTCGGGCGCCCCCGCAGGTCGCGGAGACCGCCCTCGGCTCCTGCACGCCCTCGTATTCCGGGCCGCCGGGGAGGCCCGTCACGACGTCCGCGAGGCCGACACGCGAGAGCACCGCGACGCCGTTCCACCGGCCCGTGGCGTTGACCGCGGACTCGTAGCCCGCTTCGCGCAGCGCCTCGGCGGGGAACTGCTCGAGCGTGCACTTGGTCTCCTGGAGGCACAGCACGTCGGTGCCGCTGCTCTCCAGCCAGGCCAGCAGCCTCGGAAGCCGGGCAGTGATCGAATTGACGTTCCAGGTCGCGATGCGCATGCAGTAAACCTAACCGCTCCCACTGACAGCCGGGTCAGAGACGGGTCGCGTCGCCCGGGGTCAGCCGGCCGTGGTCCGCTCCGCCCAGGGCGCCGATCTGCTTGTCGTAGATCGGCCGGGCCAGGTCGGTGAGCAGGGCGTCGTGGATGTCGATCGCACGGCGCGGCTTCACCTCGCGTACGTAGTCGATGACCTCCGAGATCTTGTTCCAGGGGGCCATGACCGGGAGCATCAGCGTGTCCACGGGGTGGTCGGGCACCGTGAGGGCGTCGCCCGGATGGAAGACCGAACCATCCACGAGGAACCCGATGTTGGTGACCCTCGGGATGTCCGGGTGGATCACCGCGTGCAGTTCGCCGTGCACCTGTACGTCGAGCCCGGCGGCGGTGAACGTGTCGCCGTGACCGACCGTGTGCACGCGTCCCGGGTACGCGGCGGACAGCTGCTCGGCCACGCTGCGCAGGGTCCACACCTGTGCGGCGGGGTTCGACTCCAACGCGGCGCGCAGCCTCGACTCGTCGAAGTGGTCCGGGTGTTCGTGCGTCACCAGGATCGCGTCGGCACCGAGCGCCGCGTCCTCCTCGGTGAATCCGCCGGGATCGATGACGAGCGACTGCCCGTTCCGCTCCAGGCGGACGCAGGAGTGGGTCTTCTTGACGAGCGTGAGAGACGAGGCGTTCATGCCACCATCCTGCTACGCCGGCGGGGTGGTTTCCTCCTGGATCACGGACTGTGCGATCTCGAACGCCGCACCTGCCGCCGGGATGCCGCAGTAGACGGCCGTCTGGAGCAGCACCTCCTTGATCTCGACGGGTGTGAGTCCGTTGCGCAGGGCCGCCCTGACGTGCTGCGCGAGGCCGCCCAGGTGTCCGGACGCGACGACCGCGGTGAGGGAGACACAGCTGCGGGCCTTGCGGTCGAGGCCTTCCCTGCTCCAGATCTCGCCCCAGGCGTAGCGGGTGAGGAGTTCCTGGAAGTCGTCGGTGAAGCCGTCGGACGCGGCCGTCGCGGCATCCACATGGGCGTCGCCCAGCACCTCGCGCCGGACCTTCATGCCCCGGTCGTAACGGTCACTGCGTCCCGTGGGGGAAGCGTCGGGCAGGTCAGCGGCGGCAGCGATCTCGGCGACGGGGACGACCGGTGCGAACGGGGCGGCGAAACCCGGGGACGGCGGTACGGGCGTCGACCCCAGGGTGTCCTGCCAGGCGGTCGAGAAGTGCATGAGCAGCAGATCGGTGACGGCGGCCGGCTGCTCGACCGGGGCCAGGTGGGAGGCGCCGGGAACGAGGGCGAGCCGGGCGTCCGGGATGCCGGCGACCAGGGTCCTGGCCTCGGCGGGGCCGGTGACCTTGTCCTCGGCGCCGACCAGGACGAGGGTCGGCACCCCGATGCGGGGGAGTTCCGTACGGATGTCGAAGGCGGCCAGGGCTTCGCAGGAGGCGATGTAGCAGCCGGGGTCGGTGGTACGGACCATCTGGACGGCCCACTCGACGATGGCCGGCTGGGCGGCGGCGAAGCCGGGGGTGAACCAGCGTTCCGGGGAGGTGCGGGCGATCGGCTCCAGGCCGTTGCTGCGGACGATCACTCCGCGCTGCCGGAATTCGTCGGCGGTGCCGAAGCGCGGTGACGCGGCGACGAGGGCCAGGGCGGCGACCCGGTGCGGATGGCGGAGCGCGAGATCGGCACCGACGGCGCCGCCGATGGAGCAGCCCGCGTATCCGAAGCGCTGGACGCCGACGCTGTCCAGGGTGGCGAGGAGGCGGTCGGCGAGGTCGGTGACCGCGGCGGCGGGGTGGGCGGGGGCTCCGCCGTGCCCCGGGAGGTCGTAGCGGAAGACCCTCCAGTGCTGGGAGAGGTCGGGTATCTGGCGGTCCCACATGTGCCAGGTGGTGCCGAGCGAGGGCCCGATGACCAGGACCGGGGCGTCCTCCGGCCCGTCGAAGCGGTACTGGAGCAGCCGACCGGGCTGCGGTCCCTGCGCCGCCTGCGGCCCGGGGCCGGGCTCAGGCACCTGGGGAGCCGGGCCACCCGGCTGCGCGCCGCCGGAGCCCTGGGGCTGCTGCGGAACCCGCGGCTGGGCATGCTGGGGCCCGGTGACCTGCTGCGCGTCCGGCTGGGCATGCTGGGGCCCGGTGACCTGCTGCGCGTCCGGCTGGGCACGCTGCGGCCCGGTGACCTGCTGCGCATCCGGCTGGACCGACAGCGGCTGTGTGACCTGCGACTGGGCGTACTGCTGCCCGGGGACCTGCTGCGCGTGCGGCGGAGCCTGCACCGGGTGCGGAACCTGAGACTGGGCGTACTGCGGGCCGGGCGCCTGCTGCGCGTGCGGCTGCGTGTACTGCGGCACGGGCGCCTGCTGCGAAGGCACGGAAACCGGCTGCGAGGGCGGGACGGACACCTGCTGCGGAGGCGGGGTGGTCGCCTGCTGTGGCTGGACGGCCGTCGGCCCGGGTGCCTGCGCGTACTGCTGCCCGGTCACGGGCTGGGGCGCCGGGGGCAGCTGCCGGATCACCTCGCCCTGAAGGGGTTCGGGGTTGGCCGTCCGCGGGGGCCGGGCGGGCTGCGGGGTCGTCTCGCTCACTTCACTCACTCGCTCCAGGGTAATGAGCGGCCCGTCCGGTCCGCGTCAGGGGGTCGCCGCGGAGACCACGTAGACGACCGGAGCCGCCGGATCGGTCATGTTGACGGTGATGTTCTGGGTGGGGCGCGGGTCCTTGTTCTTGTGGGTCGTTCCCGACCAGTCGACGCCCGGTCCGAAGAGCCACCCGGTGATCTTGATGTCCCGTTGGCCGATGGTGACCTCGTCCGTCTCCAGCGCGGCCCGTCCGGTGCCGACACCGCTCAGGAAGCGGTCGAGCCCGGCGGAGGTCGTACGGAACTTCACGTACATGCGGCTGGCTTTCCAGTTGTTCGTCTCGTAGTACTGGACCCCGGTCGCATTGCCCGGAATGGGCAGTTCGAAGATCCGGCGCTGCATGCCGGACGGCCAGTCCTCGCGCAGTCCCTGGGCGGCCGCCTCGGCCTCCTTGTCCTTGCCGGAGCGACGGCTCTGTCCCGCGGAGATCACCAGGTAGCCGGCGGGGATGCCGATGAGCAGGACGATGATGGTCAGCGTGATCAGGCGGCGGCGGATCACCCTGCGCCGGTCCTGCGGAGGCGTCCCGTCGCCCTCTCCGGAGCCGGAGGGTCCGGTGGAGCCCGAGGAGCCCGAGGAACCCGAGGAGCCCGAGGAACCCGAGGAGCCCGAGGAACCGGACGACCCGGAGGACCCCGAGGAGCCGGACGAAGGGGGCTGGCGCGGCACGATGTGGTGCTCGGCTGCGGTCATGGTCGGTGATCCCTCGAAGCTGCGGTACGGAGCGGAGTGCGGGTGGCCGGGTGCCGCGGCTGCGCGGCACCCGGATCAGTCGGCGTTACGCGTGCCCCGCGTGTTCCGGATGGTGGTGGCCGCCTGGTCGTAGAACTGCGCGTACCGCTCGTAGCGCTCGACCCGGCGGCGGTTGGTCCGCCGGAACCTCCGGGCGACCAGGCGCGCGAGGTCGGCGGCGCCGACCATACCCGCCTCGGGGCCGAGCTGCGCCTTCGCGATCCGGGCCTCGGGGCGGTAGCCACGACCGGTGAGGTGGCGCTTGAAGGCGTCCCTGGCGGGGCCGATCAGCAGGTCGTCGGCCGCGCTGACGCCGCCGCCGATGACGAAGCAGGACGGGTCCAGGGCAGCGGCGAGATTGGCGATGCCGACGCCGAGCCACTGACCGATGTCCTGGAGGAGCTCGACGCACATCGCGTCGCCCTCACGGGCCAGTTCGGTGATGAGCGGCCCGGTGATCTCGGGGATGTTGCCCTTGACCCGCTCGATGATGCCGTGGGCCACCGGGGAGTCCGCCGCGGCCAGCTCCCTGGCCTCGCGCACGAGGGCGTTGCCCGAGCTGTACTGCTCCCAGCAGCCGCGGTTGCCGCACGGGCAGCGGTGCCCGCCGGGCACCACCTGCATATGGCCGAACTCACCCGCGACGCCGTACTTGCCGCGCTTGACGTGCCCGTCCTCCAGGATCGCGCCGCCGATGCCGGTGCCCAGCGTGATCATGACCAGATGGTCCTCGCCCCGGCCTGCGCCGAAGCGCCATTCCGCCCAGGCCGCCGTGTTGGCGTCGTTGTCGACCATCACGGGGACCACGAGCCGGGAGGCGATGGCGTCGCGGAGGGGCTCGTCACGCCAGGCGAGGTGCGGGGCGAACAGCACCTTGGAGCGGTCCGCGTCGACCCAGCCCGCCGCGCCGATCCCGACGGCGTGCACGTCGTGCCGGTCGGAGAGGTCCAGGACCAGTTCGACGATGGTGTCCTCGACGACCTTCGGGCTCTTCGACTTGTCAGGCGTCTCGGTGCGCAGGGTCTCCAGGATGTTGCCGTCGGCGTCGACGACGCCGGCCATCACCTTCGTCCCGCCGATGTCGATGCCGACGGTCGGAACCCTGGGCGCCGTGAGGTGCGAGCGCCGCTCCCTGGTGCCGACGGTCCGCAGGACGGTCGCGCGGGCGGAGCCGCGGTGTGTGAAGTCGCGGTACGTGCTCATCGTCCCTGCGCAGGTCGGGGGGCCGGTCGGTGATCCGTCCGGCGGCGGACGGCGCCCGCCTTGCACGATTCTGCCATTCCCCCGCCCCCGGAATCGGCCTTCGGTCCGGGAGCGGGGGATGCAAAACGGGACTTATGGGGTGTCGTCCTCGACCGGACGGCCGCCGAGGTGGCCGGGCGACGGGGCTCGTTCGAGCTCGTGGCTGAGCTCGTCGAGCTCGCTCCCACCGGCCATCTGGCGGGTCAGTTCGTCCAGTGTGACGTCGCCCTTGGTGTGGCTCCCGGACATCGCGCCACGCTTGAGCAGGACGAACCGGTCGCCCACGAGGTAGGCGTGGTGAGGGTTGTGCGTGATGAGAACCACGCCGAGCCCGGCGTCCCTGGCGGCCGCGACGTACTTCAGTACGACCCCCGACTGCTTGACGCCGAGCGCGGCGGTCGGCTCGTCCAGGACGAGAACCTTCGCACCGAAGTACACGGCACGGGCGATGGCCACGCACTGGCGTTCGCCGCCCGACAGGGTGCCGATGGGCTGGTCGACGTCGCGCAGGTCGATGCCCATCCGCAACAACTCCGTGCGGGTCGTCTCACGCATCTGCCGTACGTCGAGGCGCTTGAACGGGCCGGTCCCCTTCGTCGGCTCCGAGCCGAGGAAGAAGTTGCGCCAGACCGGCATGAGCGGGACGACGGCCAGGTCCTGGTAGACGGTGGCGATGCCCCGGTCCAGGGCGTCGCGCGGATTGGCGAGTGTGGTTTCCTCGCCCTCGATCAGGAACGTCCCGGCGTCGTGCCGGTGCAGCCCCGCGATGATCTTGATCAGGGTGGACTTGCCGGCGCCGTTGTCGCCGAGGACGCAGGAGATCTCCCCCGCGTGGACCTCCAGCGAGACGTTCTCCAGAGCCTTGATGTTGCCGTAGTACTTGCTGACGTCGTCGAGCTCGACGAGCGCCGGGCCGGCCGTGTCCCGGGGAGCCGGAGCCTGGGTGGCCGTCATTTCGTCGCCTCCGCACGCTTGCGTACCCATGCGTTGAGCAGGGTGGCCAGGAGCAGCATCGCCCCCAGGAAGAACTTGAACCAGTCGGGGTTCCACTCCGCGTACACGATGCCCTTGCTGGTCATGCCGAAGATGATCGCGCCGATCGCGGACCCGATCGCGGAGCCGTAACCGCCGGTGATCAGACAGCCGCCGATCACGGCCGCGATGATGTAGATCAGCTCGTTGCCGACACCCTCGCCGGACTGCACCACGTCGTAGGAGAACAGCAGGTGCTGCCCGGAGACCCAAGCACCGAAGGCGACACCGAGGTAGAGCCCGATCCGCGTACGGATCACCGGGACGCCCACCGCGCGTGCGGCGTCGGCCTCACCGCCGACTGCGAAGATCCAGTTGCCGAAGCGGGTGCGGATCAGGATCCAGGTGGCGATCGCGACGAGCGCCGCCCACCACAGGATGGTGACCTTCAGCTCGACGTCGCCGATGGTGAGGTAGGACGCGAAGACCTTGCGGGCGGAGTCGAAGCCCTCCATGTCCCCGATGGCCTTGGTCGACACGGTGCCGCTGATCAGCTTGGTGAAGCCCAGATTCAGGCCGGTCAGCATCAGGAACGTGCCGAGCGTGATGATGAAGCTCGGGAGTTTGGTGCGGGTCAGCATGAAACCGTTGAAGGCGCCGAAACCCAGGGTGACCAGCAGCGAAACGAAGACGCCCACCCAGACGTTGGCGGTCATCTGGTAGCTGAACATCGAGGAGATCAGCGCGGAGCTGGTCACCATCACGCCGGCGGACAGGTCGAACTCCCCGCCGATCATCAGGAGCGCCACGGGCGCCGCCATGATCCCGATGGTGGAGGCCGCGTACAGCACCGTGCCGAGGCTGGAGGCCTGCAGGAAGCTGTCGGCGAAGAACGCGAAGAAGAGGAAGACGGCCGCGGCCCCGACGACCGAGCCGAGCTCGGGCCGGCCGAGCAGCTTGCGCAGCGGGGAGGTGCGCAGCAGGCGTTCGTCGGTGCGGGGCGCCGCCGGTTGCCCGGTCACCGTCATCGTGTCCCCCGCTTCGTGTACTCGGCGAGCGCGTCGGCGTCATCGGCGGTGATGATCTGCGGGCCGGTCAGGACGGGCAGGCCGCCGCCGAGCACGTTCTTGTTGTAGCGGTAGAGCCAGAGCAGGTCGACCGCCTCGTACCCCTGGAGGTAGGGCTGCTGGTCGACGGCGAAGCCGAGCGACTCGTTCTGCAGTCCGGTGGCCACGCTCGCGTTGAGGTCGAAGGTGTCGATCTCGGCCTTGCTGCCCGCGGTCTGCTTCGCCTTGACGGCCGCGGCGGCGAAGGGGGCGCCGAGGGTGACGACCGCGTCGATGCTCTTGTCCGAGTCGAGCTTGGCCTCGATGGAAGCCTGGACGTCGGGCATGTTGGTGCCGTCGACGTAGAGGTTCTGCATCGTCCCGTCGAAGGTCTTCTTCGCCCCGGCGCAGCGCTGCTCGTGGCCGACGTTGCCCTGCTCGTGCAGGACGCAGAGCACCTTCTTGCGGCCGCGCTCGTCGAGCTCGTCGCCGACGGCCTCGCCCGCGATGGACTCGTCCTGGCCGATGTGGGTGAGCGCGCCGAAGGCCTTGGACTCGGCGGATCCCGAGTTCACCGTGATGACGGGGATGCCGGCCTTGACGGCTTTGGCCACGACGGTCTTCATCGAGTCGGGCTTGGCCAGCGAGACGATCAGGCCGTCGACCTTCTTGTCGATGGCGGTCTGGACGAGCTCGGCCTGCTGCTGTCCCTCGTCGTTGTGCGAGTACAGGAAGTTGATGTTGTCCTTGACGGCCGCCTGCTCGGCACCCTTCTGGACGATGTCCCAGAAGGTGTCGCCATCACCCGAGTGGGTGACCATGGCGAACGTCCAGCGGGGCGTGTTCACCGCGGACCGGCCCTCGGCCGCCTGCTGGGCGGCGCGCTCCTCCGCCCGCTTGCCGCCGGTGCTGCTGCATCCCGCGAGGGAGGCCGCCAGTACCGCTGCCAGCACGGCGCCCATCGCGCGTACCCCTGTCCGAACCCTTGCCACGACGCCGTGCCCTTCTAGTGCTGCTCGCTGTGCTGCCTGGTGAAGCCGGGGAGAGCGGACTCGCCGCCCGGCGGGCCAAGTATCCCCGAGCCCGGACCGGCATCGCCCGGCAGGGGCGCGGGCCGCGCCCTCCCGTCGTTCTAGCGACCTAGCATGACCGCGTCAATGCTCTTGTCCGAACATACTGACCCGAGGGTGCACGGCCGGGCAGCTCAGGGCCGGACCAGCAGCTGGAACTCGAAGGCGTACCGCGAGGCCCGGTAGACGTGCGAGCCGAATTCGACCGCCCGGCCGCCGTCGTCGAAGGTGGTGCGCTCCATCGTCAGCAACGGCGCCCCGGCGGGCTCCGCGAGCAGTTCGCCCTCCTCCACGGTGGCGGCGCGGGCCCCCACGGACTGCCGGGCGCTGTGCAGGGTGATTCCCGAGGCCCGCATCATCCGGTACAGGCCGGTCGACTCCAGCCGCTCCGTGCCGAGGTCGAGCAGCCGGGGCGGGAGGTGGTTGCGCAGAAGCGCCATGGGCTCGTCGTGCGCGTACCGCACCCGCTCGACGAGATGGACGTCACTGCCCTCCTCGACACCGAGTGCGGCGGCGATCTCGGGCGTCGCCGGCTCGACCGTGTTGCGCAGGACCCGGGTCGCCGGCTTCCGGCCGGCGGTCTCCAGATCGTCGTAGAGGCTGCTCAGTTCGAGCGGGCGCTTGATGCGGCTGTGCACGACCTGGGTGCCGACACCGCGCCGGCGCACCATCAGCCCCTTGTCGACGAGCGACTGGATGGCCTGGCGGACGGTGGGCCGGGACAGTCCGAGCCGTGCGGCGAGCTCCAGTTCGTTGCCGAGGAGACTGCCGGGTGCGAGCCGCCCCTTCTCGATGGCCGCCTCCAGCTGCTGGGCCAGCTGGTAGTAGAGCGGGACGGGGCTGGTGCGGTCCACGCCCAGCCCCAGGGCGGCGGAGTCGGCGGCGGGTTTGGGCACGGCACGGAGCGTACCCCGTACCGTCGCGCCACACCCTTCTGTTTGTCAGGACATATAGTTGACAGTGCGCCTGGGGGGCGGCACGTTGGGTCCATGCGCATCGGACTCATCGGCACGGGCCGGATCGGTTCCTTCCACGCGGGCGTCCTGGCACGCCATCCCGCGGTCACCTCCCTGCTGGTGGCGGATCCGGACACCGTCCGCGCGGCACAGGTCGCGGCGCGGACGGGGGCCATCGCCGTCGCGTCCGCCGAGGAGGTGCTCGGCGCGGGGGTGGACGCGGTGGTGATCGCCTCGGCCACCTCGGCGCACGCGGACCTCATCGGCCGGGCGGCACGGGCCGGCCTGCCCGCCTTCTGCGAGAAGCCGATCGCACTGGACCTGGCGGGGACACTGGGCGCGCTGCGCGAGGTCGAGCGCGCGGGCACCGTGCTCCAGCTCGGTTTCATGCGCCGCTTCGACGCGGGCTACGCCGCGGCGCGCAGCGCCGTGCGCGGCGGCTCCCTGGGCCGGCTGCACACCGTGCGGGCGACGACCTCCGACCCCGCTCCCCCGCCCGCCGCGTATCTGCCGCTCTCGGGCGGCCTGTTCAGGGACTGCCTGGTGCACGACTTCGACATCCTGCGCTGGGTGACGGGCCGTGAGGTGACGGAGGTGTACGCGACGGGATCGGACGCGGGCCCGGCGATGTTCCGGGAGGCGGGCGACGTGGACACGGCGGCGGCACTGCTGACGCTGGACGACGGCACGCTGGCCACGGCGACGGCCACCCGGTGCAACGGGGCGGGCTACGACGTCCGCATGGAGCTGGCGGGCGAACAGGATCAGATCGCGGTCGGGCTCGACGACCGTACGCCGCTCACGTCCGCCGAGCCGCAGGGTCCTCCCGCGCCGGCCAAGCCGTGGCCGGGCTTCCTGGAGCGGTTCGCCCCGGCCTACGAGGCCGAACTGGACGCGTTCCTCGGCGTCGTACGCGGGGAGCTGGCGAACCCGTGCGACGGCCGGGAGGCGCTGCACGCCCTGCGCATCGCCGAGGCGTGCGAGCTGTCGCGCGGGCAGCGCCGTCCCGTGAGGATGACGGAGATCGCCGAGGCCTGAAGACCGCTACCAGGCCACCGGCAGGCTCAGCGGGCCCCGGATCAGCATGCCCGTACGCCAGGACAGGCGGGCCGGGTCCGTGTCGAGACGCAGCCCCGGGCAGCGTTCCAGGAGCGACCGGATGGCGATCCGGGCCTCGATGCGGGCCAGCGGCGCTCCCAGGCAGTAGTGGATGCCGTGGCCGAAGGCGACGTGTCCGCGGGCGTCCCGCGTGATGTCGAAGCGGTCGGCGTCCGGGTAGCGGGCGGGATCGCGGTCGCAGTCGGCCATCGCGACCAGGACGAGCTCGCCACCGCCGGGGATCACCGTGCCCGAGACGTCGAGCGGCTCGGTGGTGAAGCGGTACGTAGGGGTCTCGACGGGTCCCTCGTAGCGGAGGGTCTCCTCGACCGTGTTGTCGATGAGACCGAAGTCGGCTCTCAGCAGAGACAGTTGGTCGGGGTGGTTCAGCAGGCTCAGGACGCCGTTGGAGATGAGGTTGACCGTGGTCTCGTGTCCCGCGACGAGCAGCAGCCACGCCATGCCCATGAGCTCATCGGCCGAGAGCTGATCGCCGTCGTCGTCCGACGTGTGGATCAGCGCGCTCATCAGATCGTCCCCAGGGGCCTCGCGCTTCTCCGCGAGCAGCCCGCTCAGGTATTCGGTCATGGCGGCGGTGGCCCGGCCGCGCGCGTCGGCGTCCAGGGACGACACGGCGGTGTTGGACCATTCACGGAATGCCTGCCGGTCCAGGGACGGCACACCCAGCAGCTCGCAGATGACGGCCATCGGCAGCGGGAACGACAGCGCCTTGACCAGGTCGGCGCTCCGGGCGGGCCCGTCGGTCATGGAGTCGAGGAGTTCGTCCGTCATCTCCTGGACGCGCGGGGCGAGCCGTTCCATGCGGCGTGGGGTGAACTCCCGTGCCACGAGCCTGCGCAGCCGGGTGTGGGCCGGGGCGTCGGAGCTCAGCATGGACGTCCCCGCGGACACCTTGCTGACGCCCAGCGAGGGCGACGCCCTGCGCCACTCCTTGGAGAGCCGTTGGTCGGCGAGGAGCGCCCGCCCCGCCTCGTACCCGACGACGAGCCAGGCCTGCGCCCCCTCCGGGACGCGGACCCGGTGCACCGGGCCGAGGGCCCGTAAGCGCGCGTAGACGGGATACGGGTCGCGGATGAAGTCGTCGCCGAGTGCGCCGAGGTCGAGCAGGGTTTCAGTGGTCAAGGCGGTTCCCTTCAGGTCAGGACGGGCGGGCGGAGAGCACCGTCCCCTGCGCCACCGCGCACAGTGTCTCGGCCCCCTCGTCGTCCACGGTGTACAGATCGCAGCGCACGACGGCCTGCCTGCGGCCGGTATGGACCACCTCGGCACGGGCGGTCAGGGTTCGGCCGCTCGCCGGGCGGACGTACTGGATCGAGAAGCCGCCGGTCAGGACGGCGGGTCCGAGCGTCGTCCCGGCGGCGAAGGTGAGCGCGTTGTCGGCGGCGTAGGACAGCACCCCGCCGTGCAGGAACCCGTTCTGCTGGGTGAGTTCCTCGCGCACGTCGACCTCGAGGACGGCCGCGCCGTCCCCGAACCCGGTGATCCGCGCGCCGACGAGCCCGCTGAACGGCTGGCTGTCGAGGACCTGCTGTGCCGTGTCGAAGGAGAGTTCAGTCATGGACGTCATCACACATCACCAGCGCACCGGCAGACGACGGACCCCCCGGAGCAGCAGCCCTGGCAGCCAGTCCGGCTCCCCGCCCTCCGGGTCCCGCGCGAGTCCGGGGCAGCGCTCCAGCAGCGCGCGGATCGCGATGCGGCCCTCCATCCGGGCCAGTGGCGCGCCCAGGCAGAAGTGGATGCCGTGCCCGAAGGCCAGGTGCCCCTGAGCCTCGCGCCGGATGTCGAAGGTGTCCGGGTCCGGATAACGCCCGGGGTCCCGGCCTCCGGAGCCCAGGGCGACCAGCACCGTCTCGCCCTGCGGAATGACGACCGGGCCGATCGCGACGGGTTCACGGGCGAACCTGAAAGTCGCCGTCCCGACAGGTCCGTCGTAGCGGAGCATCTCCTCGACCGCGCCGTCGATGAGCTCCGGCCGGGCACGGAGCAGGGCCAGCTGCTCCGGATGGTCGAGCAGGGCGCGTACACCGTTGGAGATCAGGTTCACGGTGGTCTCGTGTCCCGCCACCAGGAGCAGGAAGGCCATGCCGATGAGTTCGTCCGGCGACAGGCGGTCGCCCTCCTCGTGGCGTGCCTGGATCAGGGCGCTCATCAGGTCGTCGCCCGGGGAGCAGCGTTTGTCCTCGATCAGCTCGTCGAGGTAGATCCCCATCGCCTGGACCGCCTCGCCCTCCTTCTCCGCCGAGACCGGTGTGACGATGGCGTTGGACAGCCGGCGGAAGGCGTCCCGGTCGATGTCGGGTACGCCGAGGAGTTCGCAGATCACGGTCATCGGCAGCGGGAAGGCGAACGCGTCGATGAGGTCGGCGCTCCCGGCGGGCACCATCGCGTCGAGCAGGTTCTCGGTGATCTGCTCGACCCGTGGGCGCAGCGCGGAGATCCGCCGGGCGGTGAATTCGCGTGCGACGAGTTTGCGCAGCCGGGTGTGGTGCGGGGCGTCCATCTCCAGCATGTTGGCGTTGATCGGGTTCTCCGACGCCGACCAGAGGTCCGTCGTCCGCCAGTCCTTGCTGAACCGCTGGTCCGCGAGGGCCGCGCGGGCCTCCTCGTAGCCGACGATCATCCAGATCCGCTCGAAGTCGTCGGTACGGACCGGGTGCACCGGCCCTTCGGCGCGCAGCTTCGCGTAGTACGGATACGGATTCGCGCCGAAGTCCCGCGCC
The DNA here is from genome assembly GCF_042728155.1 of Streptomyces sp. NPDC060209. NCBI lineage: Bacteria > Bacillati > Actinomycetota > Actinomycetes > Kitasatosporales > Streptomycetaceae > Streptomyces > Streptomyces sp. NPDC060209. The sequence continues at coordinate 25,287 of NZ_JBHWZS010000027.1, read as the reverse complement.
CCGCGCAGATCGACCACTGACATCGTCCCGCCCCCTCTTCCGGTCTGACCGGTTCAGCCTAGGCGGCCGTCTCCCGTCCCGTCCTCGTCCTCATGGAGGAGACCCGCGTCGTGCACCAACAAGGCGACCTGTACCCGGTTGTTGAGGCCGAGCCTCGCGAGGATCCGGGAGACGTGCGTCTTCACGGTGGCCACGCTCAGGTGGAGTTCCGCCGCGATCTCCGCGTTGGAGCTGCCCCGTCCGACGGCCGAGGCCACGTCCTGCTCGCGCTCCCCCAGTCCGGCGAACCGCTGCCGGGCACGTGTCCTGCGGGAATGCCGGTCGTCCTCCGGTTCGCCTGCCGCGCGGGCCATGAGCCTGCGCGTGACGGCGGGCGAGAGGACGGGCTCGCCGGCCGCGACCCGCAGGACCGCCTCGACGATCTGCGCCGGCGGGGTGTCCTTGAGGACGAACCCCGCCGCGCCCGCGCGGATGGCCCGCAGCACCTGCTCGTCGGCGTGGAAGGTGGTCAGGACGATGACCTCGGGGGCGCCGGGCCGGCGTCGGAGCTCCTCGGTCGCGGCCAGCCCGTCCATGCCAGGCATCCGGATGTCCATGAGCACGACGTCGGGATGCGAACGGTCGACGAGGGCGGCGACCTCGGTGCCGTCGGCGCCCTCCCCCACGATGTCGATGCTTCCGGCGCCGCCGAGCATCAGGGTGAGTCCGGCGCGTACGAGCGGATCGTCGTCGACGACGACCAGCCGGACCGGTGGGGCCTCCGGAGACGTGGGAGTGCTCATGCCGGCCACGGTAGCCGGGCCCGGACCGTGAATCCGCCGTCGGGCCTGGGCCCGTGGTCCAGACTGCCGCCGGCCAGGCTCGCGCGTTCGGTGAGGCCGATGAGCCCCTGACCGGATCCGGGGACCGGTTCGAAGGGTTCGGCGGGAGCGGGGTTGCCGACCTCGATGGTCAGCCCGTCGCCCGGTCCGCCGGCCACGGTGACTCCTACGGGGGCCCCGGGAGCGTGCTTCCGGGCGTTGGTCAGTGCCTCCTGGGCGATGCGGTAGACCGTGCGCCCGGTGGCCGCGGGCGCCCTGGCAGGGTCGGCGACGCTGTTGTCCAGGGTGACCTCCATGCCGGCCGAGCGGGACTCGTCGATCAGTGCGTCCAGCGTGACGAGGGTGGGCTGGGGCCTGTTGCCCTCGTCGCCTTCGCCCGGGGCACGCAGCACCCCGATGATCTCGCGGAGGTCCTGGAGCGCTTCGTGGGCGCTGTCCCGGATGACTCCCGCGGCCCTTCCGACCTCGGCCGGGGGCGCGTCGGGCCGGAATTCGAGGGCGCCGGCGTGGACGCTGAGCAGGGTCAGCCGGTGGGCGAGGACGTCGTGCATCTCGCGGGCGATGGCCTCCCTCGCCAGCCGCTGGGCCTGCTCGGCGCGGAGCGCGGCCTCGGTCTCGGCCCGGTGCGCGCGTTCGCGCAGGGTGACGACCAGCTGCCGCCGTGAGCGTACGACCATGCCCCAGCTGAGCACGAGGAGAATCAGCAGGACGCCGATGATGGCGGAGGCGACGAAGGAGGTCTCGGGGTCCGGGCGCAGCATCGGCTGCAGGGGCGCGACGACCAGTGCGCCCGCGCCGATGAACGCCACCGGCTTGAACGGCCGGTGCACGGCCAGGCTGAACAGGCCGATCAGCATGGCCCCTGCCGCGACGGGCTCGACGAGGCTGACGACGGTCAGGGTCACGGCGACCGCCACGGGCCATCTCCGCCGGACCCAGAGCCCACAGCATGCCGCCGCCCCGATCAGCGAGTCGGCGAGGACGACCCCGTCCGGTGTGGTCGGGTCGGCCTCGATCGCCGAGAGGGCGGCCGTCCCGAACGCGGCGGCGCAGAGGAAGAGCGTGATGTCGACGACCCAGTCCCGCACGGTCCGGCGCGGTCTGCCCGGGTGGCCGGGCCGCTCGTGATCGGCCAGTGCCGAGGGCAGCAGCCAGGGGTATTCCGTACGGGTCATACCGACAAAGTACGCAGCCGCCGGACGCTCCGGCCCGTTCAGCCCGAGGGAGATACCGAAGTCGTACGATCCGAGACTTCCGTCGGGCGCCCGCAGACCGATGACCGACGCGGGCGCCGGGCGGTCCGGTCCACGCTCGGACAATGAAGAAATTCGTGGAAACGGTCGGGTTCATCGTGTTCGCGCAGGGTGCCGCCGGGCTGCTGTACGAGTGGACGGGCTGGTTCCGCCTCTGGGCGGTGGTGGCGAAGCTGGACTTCCTCGACGATTACGGGCTCTTCGTCAACATCGTGCTGGTCGTGACGGGCGCGGCCGTGATGATCGCGGCGGACTCGATCAGGGCGTGACATCTGCGCGGCGGCGCCCCCACGCGGTGCCCGCCAGCACGAGCACCGCGCCGAGCACTCCCAGGACGCCGAGGCGCTCGCCGCCGATCGCGATGCCGACGGCGGCGGCCCAGAGCGGTTCCGTGCCGAGCAGCAGACTGACCCGGGACGGCGAGGTGCGGCGTACGGACCACATCTGCACGAAGAACGCGAACAGCGTGCAGAAGACGGACAGGAAGAGCAGCCCCGCCCACTCGGCGGCGCCGAAGTCCGCCGCCACCGTCCAGGGCGCCGGTCCGGTCCCGGGGACGGCGGCCAGTACGGCGAATACCGCGACGGCGCTGCCGAGCTGCACAGTGGTCAGGGAGAGCGAGTCGGCGTCCTGGACCGCCTTGATCCGTGCCATCGCCAGGACGTGGACCGTGCGGGCGAGGGCGGCGAGCAGCATCAGGAGATCGCCTGTCGAGGGGCTGGTGAAACCGCCGCCCTGGGTCAGCAGCACCACGCCGGCGACCGAGAGGCCCGCCGCCGCGAGGAAGGCCGCCGGCGGCCGGACCCGGGTCACGGCCGCCTCGGCGAGCGGGGTGAAGATCATCGTGAGGCTGATGATGAGCCCCGCGTTGGTCGCCGACGTGTGCACGACGCCGTACGTCTCGAGCAGGAAGATTCCGCTGAGTACGAGTCCCAGCAGGCCCGCACCACGCCACTGCGCGCCGCTCAGCGCCCTCAGCCCGCGCCACCCGGCGACGGCCAGGGCCGGCAGCACGATCGCGAAGCGGAGCACGAGGACGGCGATCACGGTGTGCGTCGTGGTGATGCCCTTGGCCGCGAGGTAGCTGGCACCCCAGACGGCGGCGACGAGCAGCAGCGGCAGGTCGGTGACCCACGCCCGGCGGGGGCGGGCGAGAGCGGGCAGGACGGCAGAGGACACCTGGTTCTCCTGGTTCTCCACAGCGGGAACGATGTGGAGACTTCGCCGGCTCACACGGGAGCGAACACCGTATCGAACGGCCACCCCCCTCGGGAACCTCTGTCCACAGGGTGACTCGGCCACGTGTTCGCAGGGGTCGTCACCGGTCGAAGCGGTCATACGACCGTGTCGGCTCCTCCTAGAATGTCGGTCTTGGGACGCTCGGACACACGGAGTTGGCACATGGGTGGAGCGCGGCTGGACGGACGGGTCGAGCGGGGGAACCAGACCAGGCAGCTGGTGCTGGGGCGCGCGGTCCACGTCGCCTCGACCGAAGGACTGGAGGGCCTGTCGCTCGGCCGGCTGGCCACGGAGCTGAAGCTGAGCAAGAGCGGCGTGTTCGCCCTCTTCGGCTCCAAGGAGGAGCTGCAGCTCGCCACCGTGCGCGCCGCCGTGACCGTCTTCGTCGAACACGTGCTGACACCGACCAGGGCGGTTCCCCCCGGTCTGGGCCGCGTCTGGCGGATGTGCGAGAGCTGGCTCTCCTACTCGCAGCGCCGGGTGTTCAGCGGCGGTTGCTTCTTCTACGCGACCATCGCCGAGTTCGACTCCAGGGAGGGCAAGGTGCACGACGCGCTGGCCTCCACGCAGACGGGCTGGGTCACCTTCGTGGAGGAGACCGTCGAGGAGGCCAGGGTGCGGGGCGAACTCGCCGCCGACACGGACGTCTCGCAGCTGGCCTTCGAGCTCATCGCGTTCATGGAGCTGGCCAACGCGGAGTCCGTGCTGCACAACAACAATCCCGGCTACACCAAGGCGGCGCGGGCCATCTTGTGGCGCCTGCACGCCGGCGCCACCGACCCTTCCACGCTGCCCGCGATCCCCGATCGTAAATAACTGCACGCTCGTTCGTTTAGTTATATGGTCGGCGGGAGGCCGGGACACGAGTCCGGTCCGTTCACCTCGCCTGCCCGACTGGACGGAAGGTCCGGCTATGCCGCCCGTCATATGGAAGACGTCCTGGAAGCCCGGTCCGGCCGCGCACAGCACCGGTCCCGGCTCGGCCGTAGTCGTCAGCGTCACCGAATTCGTCACACACCGTCCGTGGGGCACGCCCGCCGTCGCAGCCGAGGGCTTCCGGCTGCGGCGCAGCTGGCCTCTGACGCCCGGGGCGGTCGCCATCCGGCTCTGGATGGACACCGGCCCCCGGCTCAACCGGTCGGGATCGGTCACCGTCTGGACCGATGAGGCATCCCTGATGCGGTTCGTCGCCCGGCCGGATCACACGCGCGTCGTCCGGGCGTTCCGGGGGCGCGGAGTGACGCGGTCGCTCCTGCGCGAGACGACGACGGCCGCGCTCTCCGAGCCGGGCGCCCGTCGCGAAGCCGCAGCCGACCACCTGCTGGCCCCGGTGTGGGCGTACACGGAGCGGATCCTCACCGGCTCGGAACCCTGGGACTGAGAGGCATTCATGGACATCGTCCGGCTCGACCGCGCCGCCGTCCTGGAGTCCGTCCGCGTCGTGGACCGCGCCCGCCCCGGCGACTGGCGTCGGCCGACCCCGTGTGACCGGTGGAATCTGCGGGACCTGGTGGCACACATGGCCGCGCAGCACCACGGGTTCGCGGCGGCGGCACGTGGCGAGGGAGCGGAAGCCGCCTTCTGGCGGACGGCCGATCCCGGGGACGACCCGGCCGGCGCCTACCGGGCCGCCGCCGGGGTACTCCTGGACGCCTTCGCCTCCCCCGGGGTGCTCGACAGGCCGTTCGCACTGCCGGAGATCAGCACGCGGGCGGTGCCCGGCAAGCGGGCCGTCGAGTTCCACTTCGTCGACCACGTGGTGCACGCGTGGGACGTGGCGGTCGCACTCGGACTCCCCCTCCGCCTGCCGGAACCCGTGCTGCGCGCGGCCCTGCCGATCGCACTGGCCGTACCGGACGGTGCCGGACGGCGCGCTCCCGACTCCGCGTTCCGCCCGTCGCTCCCCCCGCAGGACACGACGGGTCCCGACGTGCCCGGCACACTTCCCCTCGTCCTCGCGGCCCTGGGACGCCCCGCCCGCTGGACACCGCCGGAGGTGCGGTGACCTTCGCGGCGGACCGCCTCGGTCATCCCTCGGGCTCGAAGGTTCCGAACCGCGCACGTCCCGCCGGCCGGTAGGTGTTGATCGCGATGCCGCTCCCGGTGGTCCGGGCTCCGGTCAGCTCGAAGGCCGTCGGCCGCCCTCCGTCCGGGAACAGCCGTCTGCCGCTGCCCAGGTAGACCGGGTGGACCAGGAGGTTGACCTCGTCGATCAGGTCATGGGCCATGAGGGACTGCGCAAGGGTGCCGCTCCCGTGGATCTGCAGTTCGCCTTCCGCCGTCCGTTCCTTGAGCCTGGCGACCTCGGCAGGCACGTCGCCCGGGACCACCGTGGTGTTCTCCCAAGCCGGGTCGGTGAGGGTGGTGGAGACGACGTGCTTGGGCAGGGTGTTGAGACGTGAAGCGATGGGGTCCTGCGGGTCGGTGACCTCGGGCCAGTAGGCGGAGAAGATGTCGTACGTACGCCGTCCGAGGAGAAAGGCACCCGCGCGGTCGAAGACCTCCTCCATGAAGGTCCCCATGCCCTCGTCCGCGAAGGGGACCAGCCATCCGCCGTACTCGAAACCGCCTGTGGTGTCCTCGTCGGGACCTCCGGGCGCCTGCATCACTCCGTCGAGCGACACGAACGTGGTGAGAGTCAGCTGCGCCATGGTCCTGCTCCTTACGTCTCGCTGCCATGGGTCCCGGGTCCCGGCAGTCCGTGTGCTTCCACCTTTTCCGACACCACTTTCGGCCGGAATCCAGCGGTGCGCCCGGCAGGATCCGCCCGCGGCCGACCGGCGCCGCGCCGCGCGCCCCTCCCGGCGGCCCGTCCTACGCTGGCGGGGACCGTAAGCGAACGAAATGGGAGACCATGAGCCAGACACCGCCCCCGGTCCGCAATCTCCACGACGGCAGCACCATCCCCGCGGTGGGCCTCGGTACCTGGCCGCTCGACGACGAGGCGGCCGAGAAGGCCGTCGCCGGTGCGCTGCAGGTCGGGTACCGGCTCGTGGATACCGCGCTGAACTACAGGAACGAGACCGGCACCGGCCGCGGGATCGCCCGCTCCGGAGTGCCGAGGCGGGAACTCTTCGTCACGACCAAGGTGCCCGGCCGCCACCACGGGTACGAGGAGACGCTGGCCTCCTTCGAGGAGTCGCGGAGCAATCTGGGGCTGGACTACGTCGACCTCTATCTCATCCACTGGCCGCTGCCCCGGGTGGACAAGTACCTCGACACCTGGAAGGCCATGATCAAGCTCCGCGAGGACGGCCTCGTGCGCGCCATCGGCGTCTCCAACTTCACGGCGGAACATCTGGACCGGCTGGAGCGGGAGACGGGGGTGCTGCCCGTGGTGAACCAGATCGAGATGCATCCGCTGCTCCCGCAGGAGGAGCTGCGGGCGGTGCACACCGCGAAGGGCATCGTCACGGAGAGCTGGAGTCCGCTGGCCCGGGGGCGTCAGGTGCTGGAGGCCCCGGAAGTGATCGCCGCCGCCGAGGCCCATGGTGTGACGCCGGGCCAGGTCGTGCTGCGGTGGCACACCCAGCTGGGAGCGGTGCCGATCCCGAAGTCCGCCGATCCCGGGCGGCAGCGGGAGAATCTCGACCTGTTCGGCTTCGAGCTGACCCAGCAGGAGCTGGACCGGATCGGGGCCCGGCCGCCGCACCGCTTCGGCGGGGACCCCGATACGCACGAGGAGTTCTGACGGCGGTGGTCACCGGTTGCGCGGGGCCGGCCACCGGTCGATGACGGGCACGGTCACCGGTTGCGCGGGGTGACCTCCGACATCCGGGACCAGTCGTCCCCGGGCACCTCGACGTTGATGATCTCCGGGACCTCGCTGACGAGTTCCGACATGGTGTCGATCGCCGCCTTGAAGTGCTCGGAGTTCACATGCGACACGCCCGCCTCCTGCGAGGCGAACGCCTCCAGCAGGACGAACTGGTCCGGGTTCTCGACGCTGTAGGACCAGTCGAAGAAGAGGTTTCCCGGCTCCTGACGGGTGGCGAGGGTGAACTCCTCGACGGCCGGGAGCCAGTTGTCCCGCTCGGCGGTAAGCACGGTGAACTTGACGGCGATGAAGATCATGGCGACTCCTGGTCGGGGCGGCGGCGTCCCGACCAGGGTCCCATATCCCCACAGGCCGGGCATGAACCGGCACACCCGACCGTGGCGCGCAGCGCGCGGGAAAGCTATCCGCCGAGCGCCTCGTGACGGGCGGCCAGCCGTGCCACCCCTTCCTCGGTCAGCGTGCCGAAGAGCCGCAGCCGGGAGATCCCGCCGTCCGGGAAGATGTCGATCCTGACGTGCGTGCCACGGACGGGCTCCGGCAGGACGAAGCGGTGGTTCGTGTCGGGCTGGAGCCGGGTGCGGGGCAGCAGGTCCGCCGACTCACCGCCTTCGCCGTCACTGACCGAAATGGCGGCCCAGCCAGCCGCGTTGCCCTTGAGGTAGGCGGTGTCGATCTCGACGGCCCGGATCTCGGACTGCTCGGCCAGCCGGTACCGGATCCAGTCGTTGCCCTTGTCGCGCCGGCGGCGGGTCTCCCAGCCGTCGTCCATCTTGCGGGAGCGGCCCGGCGCGATGGTGTTGGTGGCCGGGGAGTAGAAGCGGTCGGACGCGTCCTCGACCTCGCCGCCGTTCTCCAGGGCCACCAGGTCGAACGTACCGAGGGCGGCCAGCCACGCCGGGTCGGGTGCCACCTCACCGTGGACGCGCAGGCGGGCTATGCCCCCGTCGGGGTGCTGGTTGACCCGCAGATGGGTGAAGCGCTGCGCCGCGTCGACCTCGAAGCCGTTTGCGGCATGGCCGCCGACAGCCGTACGGGGAACGAGGGTTGTCCACTTCACGTCGGGCGCGAGGAGGTCCTCGGGGGACGGGGAACCCGGCAGTGAGGCCCCTTCGACGGAGACCGACTGCGGGTAGTTGCCGCGGAAGTGTGCGGTGTCGACGATCAGCCCGCGCACCACTCCGGGAGCACCGAGGCGCACGAGGGCCCAGTCGTGGTCCTCGTCGGTGGGGTGCGGCTCGGCGGCGCTCGCACCGCGCCGGCGGCGGGTCTCCCAGCCGTCCATGATCTTGCCCTTGTGCCCGAAGCGCTCGGGGTCGAACTCCGCCGGCTCCGGCTTCAGCAGGTTCTCGCGCTCGGCGAAGAACTCGTCGTTGGCGGCGATGACGCCCGCGCCGAGGCGCCGGTCGGCGAGGTCCACGAGATGAGTGAAGGGGAAGTCGGCGGTGCGGTAGTCGGCGTAGGGGTCGCCCCCGCCGTACGGGCTCGCGTCGCCGGTGAAGTGCGGTGTCGCCGTCATGGTCAGTGGTTCCTTTCGAGGAGACGGCCGGTGGGCTCGGCGAGTACGCCGTCGGCCGCGATCCGCGTGCCGCGCAGCCAGGTGGACTTGACGACGCCGTGCAGGGTCTTCCCCGCGTAGGCGGTGACCTGGTTGCGGTGGAAGAGCCCGGCCGGATCGACGGTGAAGGTCTCGTCGGGGGCGAGGACCGCGAAGTCCGCGTCCCGTCCGGCCTCGATGGCTCCCTTGCGGGTGAGTCCGGCGAGGCCGGCGGGGGCGGCGGACATCCAGCGGGCCACGTCGTCGAGGGTGTGACCGCGTCGGCGTGCCTCGGTCCAGATCGCGGGCAGACCCAGCTGCAGCGAGGAGATCCCGCCCCACGCGGAGGCGAAGTCGGGGGTCTTGAGGTCCGCGGTGCAGGGCGAGTGGTCGGAGACGATGCAGTCGATCGTGCCGTCGGCGAGCCCGGCCCAGAGCGCGTCCTGGTTGGCGCCCTCCCGGATGGGCGGACAGCACTTGAACTCCGTGGCGCCGTCCGGGACTTCCTCGGCGGTCAGAGTGAGGAAGTGCGGGCACGACTCGACGGTGACGCGTACCCCCTCGCGCTTGGCGGCGGCGATCAGCGGCAGCGCGTCGCTGGAGGAGAGGTGCAGGACGTGGACGCGGGCGTTCAGCCTCTTGGCATGGGCGATGAGGCCCTCGATCGCGGCGTTCTCGGCGTCGCGCGGACGGGACGCCAGGAAGTCGGTGTACTTCTCCCCGCTCTTCTGCGGGGCTTCGGCCAAGTGGTGCGGATCCTCGGCGTGCACGATCAGCAGGCCGCCGAAGCCGGCGATCTCCGCCATGGAACGGGCCAGCTGCTCCTGGTCCAACTCGGGGAACTCCTCGACGCCGGAGGGCGAGAGGAAGCACTTGAAGCCGAACACCCCGGCCTCGTACAGCGGACGCAGGTCCTTCGTGTTGGACGGGACCGCACCGCCCCAGAAGCCGGTGTCGATGTGCGCCTTGGGGGCGGCCACCTGCTGCTTGACGCGCAGATTCTCGACCGTGGTGGTCGGCGGGAGGGAGTTGAGCGGCATGTCGAGCAGGGTCGTGATGCCGCCCGCCGCCGCGGCGCGGGTGGCTGTCCAGAAGCCCTCCCACTCGGTGCGGCCGGGGTCGTTCACGTGGACATGGGTGTCGACGAGCCCCGGCATCAGGACGTCGTCGCCGAAGTCCTCGACGCGGGCGCCGCCCGGCACCTCGGTGTCGTACGGCAGGACCGCCTCGATCTCCCCGCCGGCGACGAGGACCGCTGCGGCGCGGGTTCCCTCGGGGGTGACGACGCGCGTCGAGCGGAGTACCAGTTTCACGTCCACACCGGACACCTGTGCTCCTCACGCAGATTCAACGATTTGTTGAAGGAGTCTTCACTCGGGAAAGCGGCCCGTCAAGACCTCACTTCCTTCATGCGACGACCAGTGGATCACGGACGGCGCGGATTGTAGATTTCCACGAAGTAAAAGTTCATTTTCGACAGGCGGAACGTAGAATGAGCCAGGAGCGGCATCACCGTGCTTCGGGCCGAACACGGGCCGGACCGCCGACACCAGGACAAAACAGGTCCTGACCGGCAAGGACGCCGCACCGGGAGCAGTGGGCCGATCGGGAACAGCCCGGTAGGCTGCTGCCTTGCCTCCGCTTCGAAAGGACCGTTGACGTGCCGCCGTCCCACGCCAGCACATCCGACTCCAAGCCCGCCGGTCCCAGCGGCGGCGTGCAGTCCCTCGAGCGCGCCTTCGATCTGCTGGAGCGCATGGCGGATGCCGGGGGCGAGGTCGGGCTCAGCGAGCTGTCCGCGAGCAGCGGACTCCCGCTCCCGACCATCCACCGGCTGATGCGCACCCTGGTGGTGTGCGGTTACGTACGCCAGCAGCCCAACCGGCGTTACGCGCTGGGCCCGCGCCTGATCCGCCTCGGAGAGTCCGCGTCCCGGCTGCTGGGCACCTGGGCGCGGCCGTATCTCCAGCGGCTGGTCGAGGAGACCGGTGAGACGGCGAACATGGCGCTGCTCGACGGGGACGAGATCGTCTACGTCGCCCAGGTGCCGTCGAAGCACTCGATGCGGATGTTCACCGAGGTCGGCCGACGGGTGCTCCCCCACTCCACCGGTGTCGGCAAGGCGCTCCTCGCGCACACCCCGGCGGACGAGGTGCGAGCCCTCCTGGCCCGCACGGGCATGCCTGCGGCCACAGAGAAGACGATCACCACGCCGGACGGTTTCCTCGACGCGCTGGAACAGGTGCGGAGGGCGGGCTACGCGGTGGACGACAACGAGCAGGAGATCGGCGTCCGCTGCCTCGCGGTCCCGGTGCCGGACTCCCCCACCTCGGCCGCCATCTCCATCTCCGGACCCGCGGGCCGGGTGACGGAGACTGCGACCGAGCGCATCGTGCCGATCCTGCAGCAGATCGCGAAGGAACTCTCCGAGGCGCTGGCGAGCAGCGGCCCGGCCTCCTGAGGCCGGCCGGCTCCCCCCGCCCGGACAGCCGAGCAGCACGGCGGGCCCGTTCATCAGGGCCCGTGCGGCGGCCGCCCACCGCCTGATGGACCTCGGCGGTCGCCGCGGCCACCGCACGCCGGCTGATCCGCCGCTGACCTCACGGTTGGCGCGGCGGCTCCCCGAAGAGGTCCACGGCGATCCGTACGTCCCGCAGGCCGGGCGCCAGCGCGCTGACCGAGCCGATCGCCCCCGCGACCAGCAGCAGCGAACGGCGCAGCCGGGGGATCTCGGGCCTCCCGCTGACCGCCATGGCGTTCAGTGCGGCCAGCTCGTCCTCGGCGATACCCCGGTCCGGGAACTCGACCGGATGCCCGGCAAGTTCGCGACGGAGCCGGGAGACAGCCGTACGCAGCTCCGTCACCCTCGGGTCCTCGCCGCTTCCGGTCAACCGCTCCTGCCCCACGCTTCGCAACAAAGCACTCCCCCTCGCACGTCATTGTGCCGGTGTGTGACCTGACCCCGGGCGGCGGTCAAATACCTGGGGCCGTCCGCAAGTCAACGCCACCGAAGGTGGCGTCCGCCACGGTGCGGACAAGGAACGAGGGTACCCCTGAGGGGTGACAGCCAATCCGCCGGTACGAACGACGCAGTGGTATCCAGAGCACATGGCTCATTCACAACGGATCCCCGTGGTCGCCGGGGTACTGCTCGCCGCGGGCGGCGGCCGTCGCCTCGGCGGCCGGCCGAAGGCCCTGCTGGAGCACCGCGGCCGCCCCCTGGTCGAGCACGCGGTGCGCGCGCTGCGCAACGGCGGGTGCGGCCCTGTGCATGTCGTCCTGGGCGCCGCGGCCGAGGAGGTGCGGACCCTGGCGGACCTCTCGGCCTGCGAGGTGGCGTTGAACCCGTCGTGGGAGGAGGGCATGGGCTCCTCGCTCCGGGCGGGGCTGGACTCCCTCGCCGGTTCGCATACAGACGCGGCCCTCGTCCTCCTGGTCGACCAGCCGGGCATCGGGGCGGAGGCGGTGGCCCGGGTCCGCTCGGCATTCCGCTCCCGGGCGACCCTGGCGGCCGCCGCGTACGACGGGGAGCGCGGCCATCCCGTGCTGTTCGGGGCCGACCACTGGGCGGACATCTCGGCGGGTGCGATCGGCGACCAGGGGGCGCGGGCGTACCTGCGGGCGCATCGCGATGCGATCACGCTCGTCGAGTGTTCCGATGTCGCTCAGGCACACGACATCGACACGGTGGAGGACCTGACACACCTTGAATGAACGGACCGTATCGGACCTGGCACGCCGCGCCACCACGACGGCACGTCTGTCGACCCGGAGAATCTCGATATCAACAAACCATTGAACTTCCACCATGAGGAAACTAATATCCACTGATCAGAAGCTCATGGTTCCGCTTCCGGTCCTCGGCGGTACCCATGGCCGTATCTCGGAGCCCTGGCACCCCGTGCCGTCCCGGGCGACCCGGCGGCCGTGGGATGCCGCCGCACCACCCGCTGAAGGAGTGACAGCTCATGTCCGCACCAGCGCCGTCCCCGCTGGCCATCGTCGATGCCGAGCCCCTGCCGAGGCAGGACGAGGTCCTGACCGATGCGGCCCTCGCGTTCGTGGCCGAGCTGCACCGGCGGTTCACGCCCCGGCGTGACGAGCTGCTCGCCCGCCGCGGCGAGCGCCGCGCCGAGATCGCCCGCACCTCCACGCTGGACTTCCTGCCGGAGACGGAAGCGGTCCGCGTGGACGACACCTGGAAGGTCGCCCCGGCCCCGGCCGCGCTGGACGACCGCCGGGTGGAGATCACCGGTCCCACCGACCGCAAGATGACCATCAACGCCCTGAACTCGGGCGCCAGGGTCTGGCTCGCCGACTTCGAGGACGCGTCCGCCCCCACGTGGGAGAACGTGGTCACCGGCCAGCTCAACCTGATCGACGCGTACACCCGGAACATCGACTTCACCGACCCGAAGTCGGGCAAGTCGTACGCCCTCAAGCCCGCCGAGGAGCTCGCGACCGTCGTCACGCGCCCGCGCGGCTGGCACCTGAACGAGCGCCACCTCCAGCTCGACGGCACCCCGGTGCCCGGCGCGCTGGTCGACTTCGGCCTCTACTTCTTCCACAACGCGCAGCGCCTCATCGACCTCGGCAAGGGCCCGTACTTCTACCTGCCGAAGACGGAGTCGCACCTGGAGGCCCGCCTCTGGAACGACATCTTCGTCTTCGCCCAGGACTACGTCGGCATCCCGCAGGGAACGGTCCGCGCGACCGTCCTGATCGAGACGATCACCGCCGCGTACGAGATGGAGGAGATCCTCTACGAGCTCCGCGACCACGCCTCCGGGCTGAACGCGGGCCGCTGGGACTACCTCTTCTCCATCGTCAAGAACTTCCGCGACGGCGGCTCGAAGTTCGTCCTGCCGGACCGCAACCTGGTCACGATGACCGCCCCGTTCATGCGGGCGTACACCGAACTCCTGGTCCGCACCTGCCACAAGCGCGGCGCGCACGCCATCGGCGGCATGGCGGCCTTCATCCCCTCACGGCGCGACGCCGAGGTCAACAAGGTCGCCTTCGAGAAGGTCAAGGCCGACAAGGACCGCGAGGCGGGCGACGGCTTCGACGGCTCGTGGGTGGCCCACCCGGACCTGGTCCCGATCGCGATGGCCTCCTTCGACGCGGTCCTCGGCGACAGGCCGAACCAGAAGGACCGCCTGCGCGAGGACGTCTCGGTGGCGGCAGGCGACCTGATCGCCATCGACACCCTGGACGCGAAGCCCTCGTACGACGGCCTGCGCAACGCGGTGGCCGTCGGCATCCGTTACATCGAGGCGTGGCTGCGGGGCATGGGCGCGGTCGCCATCTTCAACCTGATGGAGGACGCCGCCACCGCCGAGATCTCGCGCTCGCAGATCTGGCAGTGGATCAACGCGGACGTGGTCTTCGAGAACGGCGAGCACGCCACCGCCGACCTCGCCCGCAAGGTCGCGGCCGAGGAACTCGCCACGATCCGCGCGGAGATCGGCGACGAGACCTTCGAGTCCGGCAAGTGGCAGCAGGCCCACGACCTGCTGCTCCAGGTCTCGCTGGACCAGGACTACGCGGACTTCCTGACGCTGCCTGCGTACGAACAGCTGGGCTGACGCCTGCACGCCGAAGCGCCGCACCCCCGCGGGTCACCGCGCCGGAGTGCGGCGCTTCCGGCATGCGGGCAGGTCGGCGGCGACCATGCGGGCGAGACACACGGCGGCTCGCACCAGCAGGACATTCGTGGCCGCCCCCAGCCCGCACGCGAGAGCAGGACTGCCGGCTCCGGCGTCGCCCGCTTCCCCGGCGAAATCGCCGAACACGGCTGTGAGCGGCATGAGGACGAAGACGTACAGGACGTTCAGCCCTGGCAGGGACAGCCGGAACGACAACGAACTCGCGTGGGAGGAATCTTGGGCGCCCACGAGGAGCCCCCCGGCAACCATGGCGACGATGTAGGTGACGGCCAGGATCCGGGCGCCTCGGCGACAGTGGGTACGACTCATCGGTGCGGCCCTCTCGGCTCGGCACATGGGCGTGCGGTCACTCGGTACGGCCGAGCGCAGCACCATTATTGAACACGTTCAAGCGTGCTGGCGAAACGGTTGCCTGCGATGGCGTCCGGTTCGGTCCTCAGCGGACGACGGACACGATCCGGCAGACGGCTTCGGCCAGAGGACGTCGGCCCTGGATGTGGGCGCGGGCGAGGGCGGCGGCAGGTTCGATGCCCCGCGTGCACAGGCGCCAGGCGGTCTCCGCGTCCAGCGTCACGGACGCCTTGGGCCGCCCGTCGGGGGGCGGAGCGAGCGACCACCGCTCCTCGCCGGCCGTCACGGTCCAGGTGCCTCCGGACGAGCCTTCGACCACCACCCGGACCTGCGTTCCGGGGGCCGCGGGCGTGTCACGCAGCGTGTGCGGCAGAGCTCGCATGAAGGTGTCCAGGGTGGCGGCAAGAGCGCGAGGCCCGGGGTCCGTGCCGCGTCCCGTGGCGTGGCGGATCTGCTGGCGGTGCGTCCAGTACTCGGTGAACTCGCGTGCGATGTCCAGCCATCCCGGCGCCGGGTCCACGCCTGCCCAGGACACTCCCACCCTCGCCGAACGGAGGTCGAGGGATGCGAACATGGCGTCGACCTGAGCGCCTGCCACCCCGAGAGCGGCGATGAGCTCGGCCGGGGTGTCGCCGGCGTGGAAGTCGACCCCCTCCTGGTTGATGCGGTGGATGAACGCCTCCAGGGTCTCTCCCGGCGAGGGAGCGGGCCGAGACTCGTCCGTGTGCCGGCTCAGGCGGCCGTGGTAGTCACCGAGGATGTGGGCGGCGAGATCCTTCACGCTCCAGCCCGGCACCGCCTCCGCGGCCCATTCAGCGGGTCCCAGCGTGCGCAGCAGGTCCAGGAGCGAGGCCAGTTCAGGTCCGAACAGGGGGCGGGCATCGATCGGTGTGCCGAGCCATGGGGCGTCGGGCATCTCATCGGTCCGAGGACTCATGGGCGGAGCCTGGCACTCGAGCGGCCCCGGGTGCGAGCGAATTGGTGCTGCCCGCGCCCTGAAGCGCCTGTCGGACCCCTTCGACCGCCGCCTCATCCGGCCCCGGGACGACTTCTTCGAGCACGCCCACGCCCGAGGGAGGGCCCATGTCAACGAGTTGGCACCGGGCACCAAAGATGAGTGCGGCTACTCAGGCTCCGGTCACTCCCACAGCCGACGATGGACATCAGCATTGTCGAGCTCAGGAGATCCGGACATGCTCAGCCGCTTCGCCGACGTCCTGGTACCCGCTGTCGGCCGCCTCACGATCACCGCCGACGCGGGCGCCGAACTCGCCCCCGGCAGCATCATCGCGGCGAACCACACCTCGCTCGCCGACCCCGCCGTCGTGCTCGCCGCCCTGCACCGCCTCGGGGTCCGTCCGGTCGTCATGGCGGCCGCCGGACTGTGGCGCGTCCCGGTGCTCGGCCGCGCGCTCGCCCTCGAAGGGCACATCCCCGTCCACCGGGGCGACCGGCGCGCGGCGAACGCCCTGGACGGAGCCGCCGAAGCGCTCGAGCGCGGACGCCTGGTTCTGATCTACGCGGAGGGCGGCATCCCGCAACGCGCGGATGCCGCAGAAGCAGCACCCGGGGCCTTCCGCAGCGGCTTGTCCCGGCTCGTCCAGCGAACCGGGGCGCCGGTGGTGCCCGTCGGCCAGGCCGGCGCCCGTCGGGTCACCTCGGGAAGCGTGGCCAAGCAACTCGCGGGCCTGTTCACGGCGCCGCTGCGCCGCCCGGAGCTGCACGTGCACATCGGAGAACCACTCGAGCTGACAGCGGACGGGGCCGCCCGGACCGAGCAGGCCCGCACAGCGGTGACGGCAGCCTGGCGGACGGCCGCCGCACAGCTCGGAGAACCCGCCGCGCTCGCCGCTTGAGGTGCGTTCCGTCCTGGTAGGGCAGGACGGGCCGAGCGCCGAGGCGCTGTTCCCGGCCGGACCGGACCGGCCGGGAAGAGCGGCATCCCTCACCCGCCGGAAGGGATGTCCACGTAGTCCTTGAAGAGCAGCGACACGGTATGGCGGTCGGAGGGCCAGTTCGCCACGGCGATGGTCTCCTCCACCCCTCCGGCCCCCCGCATCGTCTGCGTGACAGGGATCGTTCCACGAGCCCGGCCGTCGGCCGGAAGGGACAGGTCGGTGGCCGTCAGGAACGGGACGCGGTCGAAGGGCGGTAGCGCCGCGTCCAGGTGGCTGACTCCGTCGCATCCCTTGTCGAACGCGAACAGACCGAGTATCTGCCGGAGTTGGGGTGACACTGCGGGATTCAGCACATCGGTCCCGCCGATGCGGAGACGGTCGTCGTCCGCCGTTCCGGCCCGCCATTCGCGTGCGCGGACGACGGTGAGCGCCGTGTGCCCGGGGCATGCGTCGATGGAGTCCGAGACACCGCCCGGCGGGGAGACGAGCAGGCGCACGAAGCGGTCGCCGCGCTCGAACGGTTCGAAGTAGAAGTGGTTGGTCCGCTCTCCGGGACGGATGAGCGCCAGCTCGTAGTGTCCTCGTCCACTCACTCCGAGCGGGCCGAAGGCACCGTCCGCGCCGACCCGGACCACGTGCTGCGGGAGAAGTGCGGCCCGTGCGCCGGTGGCGGAGTCGAGTCTCCACACCTCCAGGCGGCCCGCGAGCCCCTTGTTCTGCGGGAAGTGGACCGCGCGGCCTGCGATCTCCACGGAGGCCGACGGCTCGGGCAGCACCCGCGTGGTGAGCGGTGGCCTGCCCCGTAGGAACGCGTAGATGTGGGCGAAGCTCTCCGCGGACGTGGCGCTCTCCGTGTGTCCCGCCCGTGGCTCGTGGACGTTGAGCGCGCCGACGATCGAGCCGTTCGGCTGGAGGCTGCTCCAGATGGCGAGGGTGGGCACCCCGCCGGGCTGGGCGGCCGCCGTACGGCCGTCCAGGTTCACGTACTTGGCGACCTCCTCCGCACGCTCCGGCAGGGAGAGATAGGCCTGCGCCACCCGCGTGCCGCGCGAGTGGGCGAGGAGGTCGACCTTCTGCGCGCCTGTGCGCGCCAGGACGGTGTCGACCAGTTCCTCCAGTCCGGCGATCGCGTGGTCGTCCGTCGCGATGGAGGTGTCGTACTCGTGGACGTACAGCAGGTCGTCGCGGTAGCCGTTGCCGGAGAACCGCTTGGCCTGGGACTGCCACTGCTGGGCCGAGCCCTCCTGACCGTGCACGAAGATCACGGGATTGACCGTGGCGCGCGGTGCGGTGGCGGCGTGCGTCGGGGCGGTCAGGGCGGCGAGTGTTCCGACGAGTGCCAGAAACACCGCGAGCAGCGTGGCCCGGCCCGCCCGGGCCGGCTGGGAACCAGTCATCGTGTCCTCCGAGTTGCCGTCGTCGGAGTGGGAAACTACGGCCGGCCCCGACGGGTCACCACATGCCGGTCCAAAGGTGAGACAGCGGTCTCAGGTCGCGCCGGAGGGCGTTCAGCGGGTTTGCTGGAGTACGGCGCGGGCAGTGCGTTCGGCCAGGGCGAGGTCCGGCCGGCGCCTGCTCAACAGCTCCGAGTACAGGGCGGATTCGACGACCCGCACATAGAGATAGGCGAGATCGTCGATGCCGGAACGAGGCCAGAGGCGGTCCCTCTCCCCCGCTTCCAGCAGGATGCTCCGCTGGGCCATGACGGCACGCCGGTGCACACAGCCACCGGTCAGCAGGCGCCGCGCCGTCTCCGGTTCGGTACGCAGGAAACCTTCGAAGGGGGCGGAGCCGCGCAGGGCGGTGACGAAGTAGCGGGTGATCTCCAGGACTCCGTCCACGCCCGCACGGGTACGCCGGCGCCGCGCCCGGTCCAGGAGGTGGTCCGCCAGCTCCCACAGCACGTCGGCCAGGAGCGCGTCGCGGCTGCCGACCACGCGGTAGAGGGTGGCCCTGCTGACCGCGAGGTCCTGGGCGAGCGCGTCCATGTCCACCGTGCCGTGCCGCAGGAAGTACCGGCAGGCGCTGTGCACGACATGGCCCCGGGTGACCACACGTCGGGAAGACCGCGCACCTGGCATGGCCGACTGCCTCCTCTGCCGACTCCGGCACCGCCGCCGGGGCCCGGTACCTTAGCGCGTGGGCGCGGTCGGGGACGAGCGGCCGCCGGGCCGCGGCCGTCAGCCGGGGAGGACCACCGTTCGCTGGGCCGAGAAGTCACCCCACTTCCCGTCGGGGAGCTTGGGCCGGATCTTGAGTGAGTAGCGGGTGCCGGGCGGGTCGGTCAGGGTGAGCCGGTAGGTCGCGCGGCCCGTGGGCGGTGTGCCGCCCCAGACGATCGTGGTGGTCAGCTTGCCGTTGAGGAACAACTGGTACGCCGGAATCGTGCCGCCGGTGTCCGGCTGGTCCCAGGAGAGGTCGACCAGGGACTCCTTGCCCTGCGCAGTCGTCTTCGTCCGCAGCCCGGTGGGCGCCGTGCTCGCGGGGGCGCCCGGCTCGGACGGGGTGGTGAGGTCGAGCGCGTCGCTGTCCGGCGAGGACCGGTCGGCGGCGTCACGTGCGCGGACCGTGAAGGTGTAGACGGTGCCGGGCCGCAGTCCCGTGAGCCGTGCCGTGGTCTGCGTGCCGGAGACGCTGTGGATCCTGGAATCCTCCTGGTAGACGTCGTACGAGGTGACGCCCACGTCGTCCGTGGAGCCGCCCCAGGACAAGGTGACCGTTCGGCCGCTGTCCGCCTCGCCCCGCAGTTTCGTCGGTCCGGTCGGCGGTTTCTCGTCGGCGGGCGCCGTCGCGGGTGTGGTGACGGGGGCGCCGGCGCTCGGGGCGGAGAGGTTTCCGGCTGCGTCACGGGCCCTGACGGTGAAGGTGTAGGCCGTGGACGCGGTGAGACCGTCGATGTCGGTCATCAGCTTCGCCGCGTCCACCGAGGCGGCCTTCCTCCCCTCGCGGTAGACGTCGTAGCCGGTGACGCCCTCGTTGTCCGAGGACCGCTCCCACATGACGTGTACGGAGGTGGCGCTGCCGGCCTGTGCTGTCACCCCCTCGGGGGCTGTCGGGTTCTTGGTGTCCGCTTCGGCGGAGCCGCCACAGGCGGTGAGCGCGGCGAGGAGCAGCGCGGCGGAACAGGCCAACGCGGTGCGTGCGTGGGGGCGTTGCACGGTGATGCCTTCCATCCGACAGCAATGGTCCAGACCTATATGCCACGGTGTCGGGGCCGCCGACAAGAGGGCGGATCGGAACGTTCCGCAATGTCCGCGATGAGTTCCGGGCCCGGAAAGGGTCTGAAGGGTATGGAAACGCATGAGGGAACCGCACCCGGCCTCGATCTCGAACCGGCGGCGCGGCAGATCCGCGAGCTGATCGGCACCGTCGACGACCGGCAGCTGGCCGGCCCCACGCCCTGTCCCGACTACTCGGTACGGGAGCTGCTCGGGCACCTGCTGGGGCTGACCGTCGCCTTCCGCGACGCGGCCCACAAGAAGATCGGCACCTCGACCGGCACTCCCCCGACATCGTCCCTGCCGGTACTTCCCGCCGACTGGCGCACGGCGCTGCCACCCCTGCTGGACGAGCTGGTCGCGGCCTGGCGCTCCCCGGCCGCCCAGGAGGGCATGACCCAGGCGGGCGGGGTCGATCTGCCCGGGCAGATCGCCGGACTGGTCGTACGGAACGAGCTGGTCGTGCACGGCTGGGACCTGGCCAGATCGACGGGACAGGACTTCCGGGCGGACGAGGCGAGCCTGCACTCCTCGGAAGCGCTGCTGGCGCCCGGGGACGACGACAGGTCCGGCCCCGACGCGATCTTCGGCCCGCCGGTCCCCGTGCCTGCCGACGCGCCACTGGTCGACCGGGTGATCGCGCTGAGCGGGCGCCGGCCCGACTGGCAACCGGGCGGCTGACGGCCTCCGGACGCACGTGCGCTCCGGGGCGGCGGGGAACCGAGCCGCTCCGGGGCCGGGCGGGCACCCGGCCCGCCCCGCGGCCGTCAGGCCTCCTCGTCGGGGCCCCGCAGCGCCCGCAGCACCTCCCGCGCCCGCTCCTGGAACCGTCCGTCGGCGGATGTGGTGGCCGTGTCCGCGCCCGAGGCGGTCACCCGCACATCCCGCTCGGCCAGCTGCGTCAGCCGGCGGCGGTGTTCGCCGGTCATGGCGCTGGGGCCCAGCTCCAAGAGCGCGTCGAGAGCGGTGAAGGGGTCCGCGTCCTGCTCCGCCGAGTCCAGCAGGAGCCCCGCCGCCGCACGCACGTCCAGCCTCTCCGGGGCGACGGCGTGCAGCGCGAGCACGATCACCGGGCTGTGGAGCGGCTCCGGAAGCAGCCGCTCCAGGGCCTCGGTGAGCGGTCGTCCCTCGCCGCCCAGCAGTGCGGTGACTCGTGCGGCCCGGGCCACCGTCCACCGCGTCCAGCTCAGCTCGGTCTCCCCCAGCGCGGCCCGCAGCAGAGGCACCGCTTGCTCCGCACGGCCCGCGATCCGCCACAACGCCTCTGCGACGGCGACGTCGGCGTCGAGATCCGGGACGGTGCGGTTCGCGGCGGGGTCGCTCGTGGCGGCGGACAGGGCTGCCAGCAGTCCCGCCGCGCGTGGGCCCATGGCGGCGGCGACCGACGCGGCCTCACGCACCCCGTGCGCGTCACCGTCCGCCAGCCTCTCCGCCAGGACGGTCAGCAAGGGCTGCGCTTCGTCGGTGAGTTCGAACAGGACCCGGGCCGCGGCGAGCCTCCCTTCCTGCCCCGACCGGGCTTCCCGGCGCAGCACCCGGCCCGCCGTGGCCCGGTCCTCGGGGCCGCAGACCGCGGCCACCGCCCTCGTCATCTGCTGCGGGAACTTCCCGAGCGCGGCCAGCACTTCGGGCAGGGCCGAGGACGCCCTGCTCCCCCAGGCTTCGAGCAGGGCCGCGTACCGGTAGGGTTCCTGGCCGCTGAGCGCGTCCGGCTCGGCCAGGCGGGCGCGCACGGCTGTGAGCAGGGCGGCGTCACAGGGAACGCGGGGTGAGCCGAGCAGACCTCCGCACGCGGCGTCGAGGGCCCGGGGGCGCCGGGCGAGGTCACGGGCGAGGAACGGCACGGCCCGGTCGGTGTCGACGTCGACCAGCGCCGCGAGTGCCTGGTCAGCCTGTCCGTCGTCCCGCGAGGCGAGTTCCGCCAGCAGGGGGCCGGCTTCGGCGGCGTGTCCGCCGAGCAGCCGGAGCAGGGGCAGCACCGTCTCCGTGATCGTCGGGTCCCGGCGGATCGCGTCGCACAGCGGGCCCGCGAGCCGCTCCCGCGCACTTCGCGAGACCTGCACGACGGACTCCGACGCCCAGACGGCCTCGGCGAGCACCCCGGGCCGCCCGGTGCGCAGCGCGGCACCCAGCAGCCCGTACGCGCCGTCGCGGTCCGCGGGAGTGTTCCTGAGCAGCAGGGCCGAGACGACGTACTGGAGGGGCTCGCTGCGGTCGAGGTCCATGCGGTCGGCGACAAGGTGGTCGGCCGGCAGCAGCGCGAGCATGGCGTCGTGGTGATCCGGACCCCAGTCCGCCCCCGCGTCCACGCATCCCATCAGGGCGGCGATGCGGACCTCGGCCGGCCTGTCGGGCCCGATTGCCTCCGAGGCGAGCGCGGCCGTGCCCGCCGGATCCAGGTGGACCAGACCGCCCAGCAGTTCGGCCAGGACCTGTGGATCGGTCTCGGCCGCGAAGCGGTCACGGAGCGCCCCGTACACGTCGCCCGTCGCGCCGGTCATGGCCGCGGCCCAGGCCGCCGCCTGGCGTACGCCGCTGTCCCCGGCCTCCAGCGACGCCAGCAGCAGAGGCAGTTCGGCGGTCACGGCACGGCGGGCGGCGGCCTCGTCGCTCTCGCCGTCGTCCACGCCGTTCTCCGCTATGCCGCCGAGCAGGGCCACCACGTCCGCGGTACGGATCCCGGCGGCGGCGATCCGGGCGAGAAACGGCACGGCGTGGGCCGTGGCCTCGTACACCGACCCCTGGTGAAGGATGCTGCCGTACAGGTCGGAGAGAGCCTCCGCGGCCTTCTCGTCGTCCTCCCCCGCCAGCCCCCGCAGGCAGTCGGGCACATCGGCGGCGCTGCCGTAGGCGTGCGTGAGACCGGCCCACGGGTGGGTGTCGACTTCGGCGAGGAAGCGGCTGAGATCCATGCCGCGGATCATGGCACCCGGCACTGACAGCACCCCCGTGCGCGGGGGCTGCCTCAGCTGGTGAAGAACTCGGTGATCTGCTGGGCGACCTGATCCGCGTGCTTCTTGTGCACCTGGTGACCGCCGCCCAGGGTGATCAGCCGGCAGTCGGGGATGAGCGAGGCCATGTCGGCCAGCCGATCCTGCGGCATACCGCTCTCCGGGCCCCCCGCGATCATCAGTGTCGGAGCGACGATCTGCCCCAGCTCCTCCTCCCAGTGGGGGTCCGGCTCGGCGATCTGCGCCCGGACGGCCGCCAGGGCGTTCTCGTCGTAGTCCACCGGTCCCGTCGGACGAGTGTCGGCGACCAACTGTCCCGGGAACGGCGGCGGGGTCTCGACGAGTACCAGCCGCTCCACCCGGTCCGCGTGCTCCTCGGCCAGCAGATAGGCGACCACTCCGCCCATCGAGTGGCCGACGAGGCCGACCCGGTCGAGCTCGCAGGCGTCGAGGAACTCCAGGACGTCGTCCCGCATCTGCTCGAAGCCGTACTCGTCGGGCCAGTCACTCTCGCCGTGCCCGCGCAGATCGATGGCGTACACCCTCCACTCCTCGCCGAGCAGGGTGCCCACCGCCTCCCAGCTCAGGGACGAGCCGCCGAGCCCGTGCAGGAGCACGACGGGCGAGCCGAAGGGGTCGCCCCAGGTTCGATACGCCAGCCGCACATCGCCGACGTCCACAACAGACTGATCTTCCATATTCCGAACGCTACAGGCGCCGGGCCTCGGCCGGCACCGGCCCCCGACCTGGCACGCTTGGTGCGTGAAGCACAGACGTCTCGCCCTCGCCGCCGTCGCGGCCCTCGTCCTCACCGGCTGCTCCGGGTCCGGTTCCGGCTCTCCCGAAAAGGGGCTCGACGACCCCGCGAAGAAGGACATCGCGATGCGGCTGGTGTCGAGCGCGGAGAACTCCACGCTCGACTGGAAGGCCCAGTACGACTACATCGAGGACATCGGCGACGGCCGCGGCTACACCGCCGGCATCATCGGATTCTGCTCCGGCACCGGGGACCTGCTGAAGGTCGTCGAGCGCTACACGGCGAAGCGCCCGGGTAACGCCCTGGAGGACTTCCTGCCGGCGCTGCGCGCGGTGAACGGTACCGACTCGCACGAAGGGCTCGGCGACACCTTCACCGCGGCCTGGGAGAAGGCGGCGGCGGATCCCGTGCTCAGATCGGCGCAGGACGCCGAGCGGGACGAAACCTACTTCGATCCGGCGGTCGAGCGCGCCGAGGCGGACGGGCTCAGCGCCCTGGGGCAGTTCATCTACTACGACGCCTATGTGATGCACGGCTACGCCGACGCCGAGGGCACGGTCGGCTTCCGGACGATACGCGCCCAGGCCGTCGCCGAGGCCGAACCGCCGTCCGAGGGCGGTGACGAGGAGGCGTATCTGAACGCCTTCCTGGACGCCAGGGTGGCCGCGATCCGCAAGGAGCCCTCGCACAGCGACACCAGCCGCGTGGAGACCGCCCAACGCGTCTTCGTACGAGAGGGAAAGCTCCAGCTGGAGACCCCGCTGGTGTGGAAGGTCTACGGGGAGAGCTTCCGCATCGACGCGAGCTGAAGACTCCGGGCCGTCCGTGCACGGGGGGTTACCGCGCGCTCCGAGCTCTGGTAGGAAAGTTTCCTAACAGAATATCGGAACGACGAACTCCTGCTGGAGGACTGGTGCATCACCCCCACAACAGCACCTCGCGTCGCACCACCCGATTCACCCGCACCGTCGGACTCGCCGTGCTGGCCCTCGGGCTGACCTTCACGGCGATTCCGGCGACCGCCCACGCCGGCGCCCCCACGCCGTCGGCCGCACACCTGGAGGCAGCCGCGACCGGTCTCGACGACCCCGCGAAGAAGGACATCGCGATGCAGCTGGTGTCGAGCGCGGAGAACTCCACGCTCGACTGGAAGGCCCAGTACGACTACATCGAGGACATCGGCGACGGCCGCGGCTACACCGCCGGCATCATCGGATTCTGCTCCGGCACCGGGGACATGCTCGACCTGGTGGAGCTGTACACCGAGCGGAAGCCGGGCAACGTCCTGGCTTCGTACCTGCCCGCGCTGCGGAAGGTGGACGGGACCGACTCGCACGAGGGGCTCGACCCCGGCTTCACCGGCCACTGGGCCGAGGCCGCGTCGGACCCCGCGTTCCAGCAGGCCCAGAACGACGAGCGCGACCGGGTGTACTTCGACCCGGCGGTGCGCCAGGGCAAGGCCGACGGCCTCGGCACACTGGGTCAGTTCGCGTACTACGACGCCGTCGTGATGCACGGCGGCGGGAACGACAGCACGGGCTTCGGAGCGATCCGGCAGATGGCGCTGGCGCAGGCGAACCCGCCGTCGCAGGGCGGTGACGAGGTGGCTTACCTCGACGCGTTCCTGGACGCGCGGGTCTGGGCGATGAAGCAGGAGGAGGCCCATTCGGACACCAGCCGGGTGGACACCGCCCAGCGGGTGTTCCTGCGGAACGGCAATCTGAATCTGGACCCGCCGCTCGACTGGCAGGTCTACGGCGACAGCTTCCACATCGGCTGACGCCACCCGCCCAGCGTGCGCGTGCGGGCCCCGTGAAG